>JAZSGE010000073.1:0-42796 GCA_045532575.1 Eubacteriales bacterium
CCCATTTCTCGGCGGCTTGTTTCGTTGTCATAGCCATGGATTCTACCTCGTTATGTTGAGATTTCGAACTTTATAATATATCAGTATAAGTATACCGCATTTTCGGCACAATGTCAATCGGTTACGGAACAATAACTATAAATTTACGGAATAATTAAAATTCGCTTTGTTCAGTGAACGGAGCGAATTTTCAGCGAATAAAGCGAATTTTCGCTCAGCGGATGGCAGGGAGATTTACGCCGAACCTCCCAAAATTTGCATAGAGGGACGCGGCTCGTAATCTTTGACTACAGCGATGCAGATATTGCGTTTTGATAGAGAAAGAGGTGAGCATTTCTGCCCACCGCTTTAGCTGTGCCTTAATTTGGAAAAACAAAACGGTTACTTTGTTATTCTCTTCTTTCTAAATACGAACCACCAAAGAGCGAAGCCACCGCCAACGATGATGACAGGGAGAACGATCCACAAAACGATTTGGTTAGATTCGGGATCGCAATTTGGATCCGGAGTGCCACAGACGGTGCATTTTCCGTTCTCATAGGTATGAGCCAAAGGTTCTCCGTATTCCTGTCCGCATACAGTGCAAACTGTTTTCTTGGTACAGGTAGCGGCATGGCCTTGCTCTTTATCATGCTCCCGGCAGCTTTTTACAGCGGCCTTTGCAAATACACCATATCTACCAGCTGCACGCCGCCCTCGTATATCGGGTGGTCATAATGATCAATGAAGAAGTTAGGAATGCTGTGGGAACGGGTAAAGCCGCACTTCTCATAAAACGGGACCGTCAAAGGGCTATCCCCCGTGCCCACCTGCAACAGCGAATACCGATCCGCATAGGTCTTGATAAGAAACTCGATCAATGCCCTTGCGTACCCCTTTTTCCGGAAAGCGGGCGCTGTCGCAAGGTTCTTGATCTCAAGGACGCCGTCACCCTCATCGGTGATGACACACTCGCACACAACGCCGTTATCGTCAAGCACATACATCCTTCCGCGATCAAGATAGCGGTCGATCATATCCTCCTGCTCGTCCGCCAAGAGCAACAGATCCAGATAGTCTCTCTTGGCTTCGGTTATCTCAACGATCCTCATTTTTTGTCCACATCCTGGTGTCTTGGACGGCGGAAATAGCTTGCGATCTCGTCCATTCGGCTCTCTTGCCTGACCGAGAAGGGACAGCGGCTCTCGCAATGGCCGCAATGCAGGCACGCCTCGGCGTTGACCGAGAGCTTTGTATAATGGTTGGCGGCGACGTCATCCCCGGCCAGGGCGAGATCGTAATACTTGTTGACAAGGCCGATATCAATGCCCGCCGGGCAGGGCTGGCAATGATTGCAGTACACACACGTGCCCTTGACGGTATCCGCCGTAAAGGTACCGATCACCGAGTAATCCCTTTCCCCGTCGGTCGCCGTGAGGAATTTTAAGAGAGTATCGAGATGCTCCATCGTCTGGACCCCCGGGACGGCGGTCAGGACACCGGGGCGGTCAATGGCATATTGCAGGCATTGGGTATGGGTCAGCGCCACCCCGAAGGGCGACTGCTCGGCAGACAACAGCTGTCCTGCGAAAAACGGCTTCATCACCGAAATGCCAACGCCCTCGCGCTCACAGCGGCGGAAAAGCGCAAAGCGCTCGCCCACCGAGCCGATGCCGTATTCATCCCCCTTTTCAAAATCATAGGCCGGGTTGATCGAGAACATCATCATATCCGCAAGCCCCGTGTCGAGGATGCGGTTCGCCACGCTCGGCGTATGCGAGGAGAATCCGATATGACGAACGATGCCCTGCGCCTTCAGCTCCTTCAGGTAGTCAAGCACGCCGATCTCGCAAAGCGTGTCAAGATCCTCGTCATCGTCCACGCAATGCAAAAAGCCGAAATCGACATAGTCGGTGCCGAGCTCCCCGAGCTCCCAGAGGAAGGTCCTTTTGATGGTATCGAAGTCGCGGCACCAGCCGTACTCCCCGTCCTCATCGTAGACCGCACCGAAGTGCACCTGCAGGAATACCGAATCGCGGTGCTCCCTTATGGCCCTGCCGATGGGAGCATAGGAGGCCCCTGCCGTACAAAGGTCAAAAAAGTTGATTCCGTTTTCAATAGCTTTGCGAACAATGGCTTCGATCTCATCGGCAGGCGTCTTTCCGATGCCCCCCATACCAAGACCGAGAACACTGAATTTTTCGTTTTTGTTTCCGCGAGGCAGTTGTCTGTATTCCATATGGCATCTCCCAAAATCCGTAGTTACCGATGCGCCTATTATACCATGTTTTCATGAACCCTTCAATAGCTCCCGTCCTTTTTCTTGCCGGGAACCTCCCTCGTCAAGGGGAAGGCACAGTCCTACTTGACTTTAGAGGAGATTCTTGGTAAAATAAAAGCAAGAAAAAACTAAGGAGGCATCCCATGGAAACAAAAATCAAGCATATTCTTGACCTTATCAAGGAAAAGGGCATCCGCATGGTCGACTTTAAGATGGTGGACATCAACGGCCAGTACCGCCATGTCACCATCCCTGCCGAAAACTTCTGCGAGGATACGATGAAGAGCGGCATCGGCTTTGATGCCTCCAACTACGGCTATGCCGTTGTCGAAAAAAGCGATATGGTCTTTATTCCCGACCCCGATACCGCGGTGATCGACCCCTTCTGCGAGATCCCGACGCTTTCGATGACGGGGAACGCCATGATCATCGCAAGCCCCGAGAACCGTCCGCTCGCGCAGTATCCCCGCAACATCGTGCTCGCCGCCGAGCAGTATATGAAGGACACGGGCATTGCCGATACGATGCTCATCCTCCCCGAGTTTGAATTCTACCTCTTTGATCAGGTGGGCTGGGAGGTCGCACCGAACAGCATCGCCGTGGCGATGGACACGCAGCAGTCCTATTGGAACAGCGCCTCCGAGGGGCACGGTGTCGTCGTGCCGAAGCAGAAGGCCTATCACATCGCAAAGCCCTTTGACAGAGCCTACGAGGCGCGCAGTGAAATGTGCCTCCTGATGAAGGAGGCCGGCATCGAGATCAACTATCACCACCCCGAGGTCGCCGCCTCGGGTCAGTTTGAGATCGAGCCCCAGCTCGGGCAGATGTCCAAAATGGCCGATGCCACGATGATGATCAAATACATCATCCATAACACCGCCTTGAAATACGGGAAGACCGCCACCTTCATGCCGAAGCCGATCTACGGCGAGGCGGGGAGCGGCATGCACGTGCATATGCTCCTCCTGAAGGACGGGGAGCCCGTCTTCTCGCAGGATGGGGCATACGCCAACCTCAGCGAGACCGCCCACTACTTTATGGGAGGACTGCTCAAGCACATCGCCTCGCTTGCGGCGCTGACCAACCCCAGCACCAACTCCTTCAAGCGTTTGGTGCCCGGCTTTGAGGCCCCTGTCACAGTGGGCTACGCCACCTCGAACCGCAGTGCGGTCATCCGCATTCCCGCCTACGCCAAGAGTCCCGATAAGCGCCGCTTTGAGCTCCGCAATCCCGATGCGACCTGCAACCCCTACTTCTGCTATGCGGCGATCCTGATGGCCGGGCTTGACGGCGTGAAGAACAAGATCGATCCCCACGCGAACGGCTGGGGTCCCTACGACTTCAACCTCTATCACCTCAGCGACGAGGAGAAGGCCAAGCTCCACCACCTGCCCACCTCGCTCGAGGAGGCGCTCGATGCGCTCGAGGCCGACAACGCCTACCTCACCGAGGGCGGCGTTTTCCCGAAGGAGCTGATCGACAACTTCATCCGCACAAAGCGCGAGGAATGCCGCCAGCTCGCGGCGATCCCCCACCCGGCGGAGTTTGAGCGGTACTACAATCTCTGATACCGTCAAAATACCGCGCACTTTTGCAACGTTTTCTTTTCATTCTAACGATTGGAGGCCTCCATGCCTGACTATACGCCCCTGAGAAAAGACATCGAGGATGCCCTGCGGCAAAGGGCATCCGAGGCCTCCCTCTCTCCGTACGCAACAAGGAACAAGGCCGCGCGGCGGCGAGAGGACAGCGAGCGTGACCGCCCGAGCGCCTGGCGCACCGCCTTTTTGCGGGACATTGATAAGATCCTGCATTGCCCCTTCTACAATCGCTACGCCGACAAGACCCAGGTCTTTTCGCTCTTCAAGAATGACGATCTGACGAGGCGCGCTCTCCATGTTCAGCTCGTGTCGCGCATCGCACGGACGATCGGCGCCGCGCTTTCCTTGAACCTTGATCTGATCGAGGCGATCGCGCTCGGGCACGACATCGGGCACACTCCCTTCGGCCATATGGGGGAGGCCATCCTCGATGAGCTGTATGCCGCGCATACGGGGCGGCATTTCTCGCACAATGTGCAGTCGGTGCGCGTTCTGGATGCCATCTTCCCCTACAACATCACCCTGGAGACCCTCGCGGGCATTGCGGGCCATAACGGGGAAAGTGAGGAAAACGAATACCGCCCGCATCCCATCGGCGACTTTGCCGCCTTTGATGCACTCATCGAGGGCACCTATGCCGAGCCCATGGGCGGGAACCGCCTCTTTCCCTCAACGCTTGAGGGGTGCGTCGTGCGCATCTCGGATATCATCGCGTATCTCGGCAAGGACCGCCAGGATGCCGCCAGGGCGGGGCTTCTCGCCGAGACCGAGTACGGCGCGACGGCCATCGGCCGCCATAACGCCGAGATCATCCACAATATGATCGTCAATATCATCGAGAACAGCTACGGTGAGCCCTGCATCCGCATGGACCGCGAGCATTTCGATGCCATTGCCAAGGCCAAGCGGGAGAATTATGAGAAGATCTACTTCTCAAGGACGGCACGAAGCGCGAAGGAAACGGTGCACGCCATGATGAGCGGCGTCTATGAGCGCCTGCTTGCGGATCTTACCGGAGGGCACCGCTCGTCGCCCATCTTTTCGCACCACATCGACTATATCACCAAGGCGCATTACGAGCGCAGGACCCCCTACGAGGAGACCGAGCCGAACCTTATCGTGGTCGATTACATCGCCTCGATGACCGACGACTATCTCGTGGATCTTCACCGCCACCTCTTCCCAAAGAGCACGCTGTCGGCGGCCTACCACGGCTATTTTGACTAAAAGAAAAACGCCCTTTGGGCGTTTTTCTTTTACATGGTAGCCGAGGCCAGCACCTTCTTGAGCTCCTCGCGTGTAAGCGCAGTCGCAAGATACCGGAGCTCACCGATGGGAAGGAGGAGGGCATCCCCCTCACGGGTAACGGCGATCTCTTCCCCGCCGAGGCTCCTCTTATAGGAGACCTCGCCAAGACCCGTAAGACGGATGGCGGTGTCCTCGGCCTTGCTCCAGATCGAGGCATAGGCCCTTCCGTTCCTCTCGAAGACGTACGCACGGGCGGTCGGGCAGCCGGGCATCTCGCAGAGCTCACACTCCCGCATCTCGTAGTGGCCGTCCTCGTCAATGAGCATCGTATGCTCGGACTTCGAAGCGCGGATCTCCGCCTTCATCGCCTCGGTCAGATACCCCGACTTGTTGGCATCCTGCCAGCGGCGCACCGCCTCGAGCACATCGGGATAGCGCGGATTGGCGTAAACGGTGCCGAGCGACATCTGTACCGTCACCGGGCAATCCCACGCGACCGCACGGCTGACACCGTACTCGTGCGTATCGGGCTGGGTATCCTCAAAGAACTTCCACCAGCCGAAGTTGACAACGGTAAAGTCCTTGCGGAGCTCGGCCGCCGCAGGGACCGGGTACTTGTCGATCATCGCCTTGAAGATATCGGTCGGGAAGAGGTCAAAGGCGTTACCGCCCGAGAGCATATGCCAGCCGAAGTGGGTCTTTGCCGCCCCCGTGCAGAAGACGGGTGCGGGATCCATCTTCTTATAGAGCTTGTACTGCCCCAGCGATATGGTATAGCCAAAGGGCTCGCCCGCGCCCTCGGCACCGTCAAAGTACATAAAGCGGAAGCCGGTGTTGAAGGATTCCATGATCTTATCGGCGATCTCATCCTGGAGCGAGGAATCCTGATCGAGGTAGGTGCTGATGGCGCAGTATTCGCTGATGTCGAGCAGGCCGCCGATCTCGCCGAGGGGATGCTCACGCTTGTTGGTATTGCGCCAGCCGCGATGACACCCTAAGAAGCAGTAGGGGGGCTCGGTCGTATAGCTGTCGTAGGAGATAGCCTCACCGCCAAAGTTCAAAATGCGGCACTTGTTCACCGTCACAAGCTCGGAAGGATCCTCCTCGACGTAGATGGTCGTATCGGTCAGGGAGAGGGGCTTTGCGAGCGTGAAATGCTTCTTGATGCGCAGGCGGTGGTCGACCACGGGAGTCACATAGCTGCTCCCAAGACCGATGTGGGTCGCAAGGACGTGTAAGCCGGGCAGGATGCCCGCATCGGTGATCTTTTTGACCATCGCGCGGACGCTCTCGGCCCCGTCGGGATACTCGGGGCGGTATTTGTAGTCACCGAGCCACTCATACCCTCTCGAATGGTAGAGGCAGGGGTAATACAGCATCATCGAGCTGAAGCCGCCCGCCTTGCAGAGGGCAATGTGCTCATCAATGTTCAGGGGGGTCGCCGAGCTCGTCCAATAGATCGAGCCATGGGTACGGGGATCACGGCGCGACTCGACACCGTGCGGCAGACCGAGGTCGCGCTCAAGGATGTCGATCTTATCCATCAGCGTGTCGGTCGAGGAAACGATCAGCGCCGCCGAGGCGCCAAGCATCTTGATCGACTTCATGGCATTCGCGTGCATGACACGGTAGCCCGCGCGGCGATCAGCATCAACGATGGTACGCGGGCAGGCGGCCACCACGGCCGCCGCGACCTTCCGGTCCCACATGACGTTCAGCCAACGGCCGTAATTCTCGCGCTCGCGGATCGGGAGCTGAATGAGGCGGAATTCGACAGCCGGAGGCGTCTGCATCGCAAGGCCGGGGTAATCCTCCTCCCCGACGTCAAAGCCGCAGAGGGTAAAGGTAAAATAGTCCTCGGTCTCCTTGACCTCGACCAGCGCGCGGTAGGGCGCCAGCTCAAAGCCGACCGTCAGCATATTCCCCTCGCGACGCACGCTGTTCGCAGGGTAAACGGTTCTCTGGTTCATGTAGACGAGCTTGATCTCGTTGTTGTAGGGGCGCTCCTGGGTCACCGAGAACATCGAGACCTCGCTCCCCCCGGCAAGCATCTCCTCGCCCGTAGGCTTATGGAGAAGGCTTTGCGGCTTGGCATCGTCGCCAAGGACGAGGCGCACGGTCGAATTTTCAAAAATAACGCTCATATGTCTCCTTATGTGCGATATACGCTTCTGTCATATTACCGTGAAGGCGCGGTTCACCCCTATTCTACCATACCAAAAGGGAAAAGTAAAGCGGAATAATTCCATATTTCCCTAGGAATCCTTTCTTTTTTCCCTTTTTGAGAAAAAATGTGGTATAATGAGAGTGACCCCCATTTTCAATCGAAGGAGCGCCTATGAACAGCATCTGTCAGCTCGTCCCCGAACGGGAGGCCACGAAGGGCCTTGAGACCGTCTATTTCGTCTATGAGACCGAATTCCGTAAGATCCGCCAGCCCTTCTCCTCCTTCTTCCACTCGCTTCACCTCGTCACGCGCGGGAGCGGTGTGATGACACTCGGCGACCGCACCTTCCCTCTCGAAACAGGAGCCCTCTTTTTCGCCTTCCCGGGGCTTGCCTACACGATCGAGGGGAGCCCCGACTTTGCCTATATGTACATTAGCTTCTGCGGCGAGGAGGCAGCGCCCCTCCTTGCGCCCTTCGGCGTCCATGCCGAGCGCCCGGTCTTTTACGGCTTTACAAGCCTTATCGAATTCTGGCAGGGCTGCATCCGCCGCGTGAACTCCGTCAACGCCATCGTCCTCACCGAGAGCGTGCTCTACTATACCCTCTCCTTCCTCCACCCCGATGAGACCGCGCTGACGTCGCCAAGCCAAAAGCTCTCGCCCTTCGATGCCCTCCTTACCTATGTCAACAACAATTTCACTCGCTCCGATCTCTCGTTGAAAAAGATCGCCGACATCTTCTCCTACACCGAAAAATACCTCTCTGCCCTCTTCAAGCGGTCAATGGGCATCAACTTCAACGCCTACCTCACCGACCTCCGTATGAAGCACGCCATAAAGTGCATCGAGGGCGGCATGGTCGGCATCCCCCTGATCGCCGAGGCCTGTGGCTATTACGACCCCCTCTATTTTTCCAAGGTCTTCAAGCGGGTCTTTGGCGAATCTCCGCGCGCCTATATCAAGCGCAGGCAGGGCGACACCGCGAATTGAAGCCCTCCCCTTCCCCAAAAAGGGAAAATTCCCCCTTTACACCCGGAATTTTCGGCAGTATACTAGAAGCATCACAGAAACGATACGATACCCGAAGGAGGCCCCCATGAGCACCCCTACCGTACAATTTCTCGACTATATCGCCACCCTTGACGGCGGCCGCTTTGTGATCTCCCACACCGAGGCCGGCACCATGGCCACCGTCACCCCCACCGCCTTTTACAGGGAAAACGGCGACTGCCTGCCGATCGAGGCGCTTCACTACAAGAATAGCGTCTACCTCACGCCGCGTGATCTTGCCGCCGTCTTTTATAACGAGACCGAGACGGTCCGCCTCGTCCTCTCGCCCCGGCACCGTGGAGTCGACCTGACGGCCACCGATGCTAAGGGAAATGCGCTGACCGTCGCGCTTACGGGCACCGTCGGCACGGCGGATGATCCCCTGACCGATGCCTTTGCCACCGCCATCGGGCGGACGGCGGAGGGCTTCCGCTCGGCCATCGGCCCGGCAACGGCCGTGGGCGATAACGCCATCCTCGACCGCGGTCGCGGCGTTGCCACCGTCCTTTCGGAGGATGGGAGTGATGCCTGCCCCCCCTCCCTTTCGCTCTCCTTTGACTATGGAGAGAACGCCTACCGCTATTTCTACACCGGCCGCTCGCTCTGTATCGCCCTCCGCCAACGCCTCTTCGAGGACATCTTCGGGGTCCGCTACCGGCCGATCAATAAGCATTCGACCTTCCCGACGCCCCCCGCCGGCTGGATGACCTGGTACGCCGTGAAGTTTGACGCGAGCGAGGACAGCGTCCTTAGGAACGCCGACTTCATGCGCCGTCACCTCTACGACTACGGCGCCAACACCCTGTGGGTCGACTGGGAATGGCAGAACACCGCCCTCTCGATCGAGGGCCCTGCCGACGTTGACTTCTTCCACCCGATCGCCTCGCGCTACCCCCACGGGATGGCCTACGTCGCCGAGCGGCTCACAGCCCTCGACCTTATCCCCGCGCTCTGGGTCGGCTTTACGCACGAGCAGGGCGAATGCGACTTCATCCGCCGCCATCCCGAGACCGTCCTCTCGGACAAGGTGCGCTGGTGCGGCAAATACCTCTTTGACCCCTCGCACCCCACATGGCAGAGGGGCTACCTCCTCCCTGCCGCCCGCGCCGTCGTCGATTGGGGCTATAAGGCCATGAAGTGGGACTGCCTCCCCGTCACCCTCTCGACCTCGGATGAGAATTTTGACCGCATGTACGACAAGAGCGGCGGCTCGGCCGGCGCCCTCCGGAGCGCCGTCGCTCTCGTCCGCGAGGAGGTGGGCGAGGACTTCTTTATGCTCTCCTGCTCGGGGGAGGACCGCACCGTCCGCTTTGCCGCCGACCTCTTTGACGGCGCCCGCATCGGCGACGACGTCTTCCACTGGGAGAGCTTCTGCGATACGGTACAGCGCCTCTCTCCCCTCTACTCTCTCCACAATACCGTCCTCTACTGCGATCCCGACAATCTTATCGTACGCGAATCGGTCGAAGCGGTCAAAGACACCGCAGAGAACTCGCTCGAGGAGGCACGCTCGCGCGCAGCCTTCATCTCGCTCCTCGGCCTGCCCGTCACCCTCGGTGACGATCTCCCCACGCTCAGCGCCGAGCGCCTTGACCTCTGCCGCCGCGTGCTCCCCGCCCCCGATGCGCATCCGCGCGATATCCGCGATCTTCCCCTCACGGGTGACACCTTCACCGTCAACCTTGCCGTCTCGAAGCCCTTCGGCACCTGGAACGTCATCGGCCTCTTCAACCTTTCGGAAAAGGAGCAGACAGTGACCGTCTCGTGCACCGATGACCTGCAGCTCGCCCCCGGCGACTATCACCTCTTTGACTTCTTCGCCAATGCCTACCTCGGCATCACCGGCGGCGAGATCACGGTGACCCTCGCCCCCCACGCCTCACGCGTTTTGCGTGTCACCCCCGTGACCGATGCCCCGACCGTCGTCGCCACCTCGCGCCATATGACGATGGGCGGCACCGACCTCCTCGCCCTTGCGGTCGACGGCCGCACGCTGACGGGAAAAAGCGCCGTGGTGGCAGATGACGACTACACCCTCACCGTCTACGACCCCGCAACGCAAGGCATCACACGCCATACGATCTCTCACGAGGCAACCGGTGTGGCCGAATGGACGGTCACCCTCCCTACCCCCTGATTTTCAGGAAAGGCACGCATAAGATGGGATAAGTTCTGCAAAAATCCCATCTTATGCGGTTTTTTTACCTTTACTCCCCGCAAGCACGGTGTTACAATCATAGTGTACCCCATAAAAAATGAAACGAGGTATCCAAATGAAAGAGATTCGACTCGGCGTTGTCGGCCTCGGTCACCGCGGTCGCGCCATACTGATGCTGACCCAGGCAGGCTTTCCGTACGTCAAGATCGTCGCCGTCTGCGACAAATTCAGACGGAACTGGTTCGACTCCGAAACGGCAGAGACTCGCAACATTGCCTTTGGCAAGGACTACCCCGACACCGCCTTTTACAGCGACTACGCCACGATGCTCGACGAGGCCAACCTCGACCTTGTCATCGTTGAGACCGGAGCCGACGTCCACGCAAAATTCATCGAGATGGCGCTCGAGCGGAACATCAACGTTATGACCGACATCCCCGTCGTCGCCAGCCTCAAGGAGGCCGAGGACCTCTGGCGCGCCGCCGAAAGGTCGACAGCAATGATCACGGTCGGCGCCAACCCGAACGAGCAGAAATTCACCGTGTTCCTCAAGGACTTCTACCGGCGCGGCCTTCTCGGCGAGCCCTTTGCCATGGAGGCCGAATACATCCATTGGTGGCTCCCGGGCTCCCCCGTGGAACGCATTCTGAACGAGAACGGGGATTGGCGAAAGACCCTTTCCCCCATCCGCTACTGCACGCACTCCCTGGGGCCGCTCCTCACCATCCTCGACGAGCCCCTCCGCAAGGTCTCCTGCTTCTCCTGCTGCGGCCGCTCGCCGGTCGACGACTATCAGAAGGTCGGTAAGGAGGATATGCAGAGCGCTCAATTCCAGACCGATTCCGGCGTGATCGTGCGCTTCCAGCGGAACGGCCGCTGCCGCGCCGCGATCGGCCACCACAACTACCGTGTCTTCGGCACCGAGGGCTACGCCGAGCGTATTGATCGCTTTAATAAGCCCGTGATCCGCTACAACACCACCAAGGAGGAGAACAACGCCCTCCGCGAAATGTCGGGCGAGTTTATGCCCCCCGGCTACGAGAACAACCCCACCGCCAGCAAGTTCCACGGCGGTATGGACTATGTCATGCTTCTGCACGTCTACACCGCGCTCCTTGAGGGCGGCCCCGCGCCGATCAGCCTCAAGGAGGGGCTTGAAATGACCATCCCCGGCATCTATGCCGAGGAGTCGGCCCGTCGCGGCGGCGAGATCATGCGGATCCGCTACCCCTGGGATCCCGATTGGACAGGCGACTTCTGACGCAAGCCTCGCGGCGCCCATCATGTAAGGTTATCTTGTCAAAAAAAGAAAAACGGGCACTTTCGTGCTCGTTTTTCTTTATCCGCCGAGGATGCATTCCAGCGCTGTGCTTTTCTGCACAGCATCGCAGAACCCGGCCACAAGTCCCTCGGGAGAGGGGGCGATTCCCGCCATCCCATACGTGCGCCCAAGGCGTGCGTACTTGTCCATCCCCAGGCGGTGATAGGGGAGGAGGTGGATGCGGCGCACTCCGGGGAGGGCGTCGGCAAAGCGGGCGATCGAAAGGATCTCGCCTTCGGTCGCATTGAAGGTGGGGATCACGGGAACGCGGATAATGAGGCGCTCGCCAAGGCGGGCGGCCAGCCTCTTCGCATTCGCAAGGATCAGCTCATTCGGGCGACCGGTAAATTCCTTGTGCTTTTCGGAATTGGTATGCTTGATATCCAAAAGATAGTAATCGAGATGCGGCAAAAGCCCCTCGATGACCTCAAAGGGCGCAAAGGCCGTGCTCTCGATGGCGGTCGTAATGCCCATCTCGTGCCCTGCGGCTAAAAGTGCCGCCGCGAACTCGGGCTGACCGAGGCACTCACCACCCGACAGGGTGAGACCGCCGCCGCTGCGGCGGTAGTACGAGGCATCCTTCATCACCTCGTCCATCACCTCGCCGACCGTCACGTCCTGCCCGTAGATCTTGGGCCTGCCGTCGATCGTCACCTTCTCGATGTCGTAGGACTGCGACTCGGGGTTACAGCACCAGCGGCAACGGAGGAAGCACCCCTTCAGGAAGACGATCGAGCGGATGCCCGGGCCGTCATGGATCGAATAGCGTTGGATATCAAAGATCCGACCGCGCACATCGTAGATGCCGCCGGCCATCATCTCGCCCCCGCCTGCTCGGTACGGTTGATGATATCATCCTGGAGCGAGCGGGAAAGCGTCGTAAAGAGGGCGCTGTACCCCGCCACGCGGACGACGAGAGTCTTGTACTTCTCGGGATTCTTCTGGGCATCGAGCAGGGTCTCGCGCGAGACGACATTGAACTGCACGTGCATGCCCTTCCGCTCGAAGTAGGTGCGGATCAGGGAAACGAAGTTCTGGAGCCCTGCGCGCCCTGCGAGAGCCGAGGGATGGAACTTCATGTTGTAGAGGGTACCGTTCGAGGCGATGCTGTGGTCGAGCTTTGCGACCGAGTTGGCCGCCGCCGTCGGCCCCTTGGAGTCACGCCCGGCACCGGGAGAGACACCGTCGGCCACGGGAGTGTGGGCCAGGCGCCCGTCGGGCGTGGCACCGGTCTGACCGCCAAGCGGAACGTTGGCCGACACGGGGTAAAGCCCTGCCTGGTACATACCGCCGCGCGGATTCTTGAAGGTCTCAAGCGGACGGGTGTAGGTGTAGGCCGCCTCACGTGCCACCTCGTCGATCTCATCGTCGTCATTCCCGAACTTCGGGAGCTCGGCGATCATATCGAGCAGCTTCTGGTATTTAGCCGCCTTGATCTTATCGGAGGTGCCGTTCATCCCCTCCTTGACCATCGCGGCGATCTCGGCCTCGCCCACGTGCTTGCCTGCCTTGCGCATCTCCTCGGCACGGGCAAGGACGGCGGGATAGACATACTCGGCCGGCAGGGGCTTGCCGTAATTGTCACGGAGCGCCTCGGCAAACTCCGAAAGCGTCAGGCGCTTTTCCTCGTAAACGAGACGGCGGATGGCATACAGCCCGTCGGCAATGTTGGCGATACCGAAGCCCTGAGGGCCCGTGAAGTTGTAGATCGCACCGCCCTCCTGCACCGACTTGCCCTTCCCGATGCAGTCCTCGACCATCGAGGAGAGGAAGGGGAGGGGGCACCGCTCGGCATGGGCCACGTCGATCGCGTTGTCGGCATTGACCATAAGGCCGATGAGGTATTCCTGCTGGCGCTTATAGGCGTCAAAGAACTTTTCATAGGTGTCGAGCTCGCGGAGCTCACCCGTCTTAATGCCGACCTGCACGCCGGCATCCATCCCGTTCGAGAAGACAAGCTCGAGCGGACGGCACATATTGAAGAAGGCGGCATCGTGCCAGCCGTCGGTCTTACCGGGGACCTGGGGCTCAACGCACCCGATGATGTTGTAGGTGCGCGCCTCGCGGAGCGAGGCACCGCGCGACATCAGGGCGGGGATAATGACCTCGTCATTGTAGTACGCGGGCAGACCGATACCGGTCCTCGTCACCTCGGCGGCCTTCATCATGAAGGCATCGGGCGTGCCGTTATGGACACGGACCGAGAGCGAGGGCTGGGGCAGGGGCACGTGCAGCGAGGCCTCAAGGCACATGAAGGAGAGGATGTTGGTGGCATCTCTGCCCTCCTCGTCCTGTCCGCCGACGATCAGGTTCTGGAACATGCCGTAGCCGGCAAAGCCGATGGCCGAGGCCGCATCGCGGCACTTGTTCATGTCGTTCAGCTTGATCCAGAAGCAGTCAATGAGCTCCTGCGCCGCCTCGGGCGTGATCCTGCCGGCATCGAGATCGGCCTTGTAGTAGGGATACATGTATTGGTCGTAGCGGCCGGGGCTGATCGAGTGACCGCTCGACTCGATCTGCAGGACGAGCTGGATGAACCAGACGGTCTGGCAGGCCTCGTGGAAGGAGCGCGCCCCGTTCGCGGGAACGCGGCGGCAGATCTCGGCGATCCTCTTGAGCTCGCCACGGCGGGTCGCATCGGTCGCGGCCTTCGCCTTCTCCTCTGCCAGGGCGGCATACCGCTCGGCATAGGTGATGACGGCATCGCAGGAGGTGATCACGGCACGGAGGAACTCCGAGCGCTTGCAGTAATCCCCGTCGCTCACCGAAAGCGCCGCAAGCGCCTCCTCGGCACGGCGGCGGATGCCGAGGAAGCCCTCGGCCAGGACCCAGTCGTAGTGCACGGTGACGTGACCGACACCGTTATAGAAGTAGTTACCGGCCGTGAAGATGTTGTGCTCAATGGCCGTCAGAGTCTCCTTCGCCATATACGAGGCGGCGAGCTCGCTCGTCGTCTTCCCACGGAAGTAGGCATTGGCGCGGCGGATGGCCTCCTTGGTCGGCTCGTCGATCTCAAAGGGGTCGGCAGGACGGGTCGCGAGGGTCTCAAACTCACTCTCGATCCAGTTCACCGAGAACTCGGGGAAGATCTGCGAAGAGCGCGGACGGAGGGTGGCACTGCCGACAAGGAGCTCATCCTCATGGATGGCGATCGGCAGGTTCTCCATAATATGCTTGAAGGCAAGGGCACGGCGCGTGATAACGGGCAGGGCCTCACTCGCCCGATAGGCCTCGGTCACGAGCGTGGCACGCGCCCCCTCAATGCGAGGCATCTCGGCATACAGCGCCTCCCGCAGGCGCACAACACGCGGGCTGACGGGCACCGAATATTCCTTGATCTTTTCCATACGACTCCCTCTCCTTGGGAAATATATTTATACATCTTTATTATACTATTGCCCCTATGAAAAATCAAGGGCTTTTTTCATTATTTTCGTCTAAAAAACGAAAATATTTTTCAAAAACGGCTTCTTCTCAAAAAAGAGAAAAGAAAAAGGGTGAAACCTTCCTTCAGGCTTCACCCTTGAAAAATCAGAGAGCGGCGAGGGTCTGCATCACGTATTCGCCGAACTCGGCACAGGTAGCGCCGCCGGGGCGACCGGTGATCGTGAGCTTCTTCTCCTCGAGCATGCAGATGTCAAGCGCACGCGCGAGCTTGTCGGCACGGTCCTGGAGACCGATGTGCGAGAGGAGCATGACAACAGCGCGGAGCATCGAGCAGGGATCGGCGTACTGACCGCGCCCCTCGGAGATCATACGCGGGGCCGAGCCGTGGATGGCCTCAAACATCGCGTACTTCTTACCGATATTGGCACAGCCCGCCGTACCGACACCGCCCTGCATCTCGGCGGCCTCATCGGAGATGATGTCACCGTAGAGGTTCGGCAGGAGGAGAACGCCAAAGTCGCGGCGGCGCTTCTTATCGACGAGCTTCGCTGTCATGATGTCGGCGTACCACTCGTCGGTCAGGATGTCGGGGTACTCCTCGGAAACGCGGCGGCAATCCTCGATGAAGTTCCCGTCGGTCGTCTTGATGACGTTGGCCTTCGTGACGATCGAGACACGCTTGTAGCCGTTCTTGGCGGCGTAATCGTAGGCAATGCGCGCGATGCGGTCCGAGCCCTGCTTGGTGGTGATCGTGAAGTCAACGGCGAGGTCCTCGGTGACGTTGATGCCATCCTTACCGACGGCGTAGGCGCCCTCGGTATTCTCGCGGAAGATCACCCAGTCGATCCCCTCCTCGGGAACACGGACGGGGCGGATGTTGGCAAAGAGGTCGAGGGCCTTGCGCATCGCTACGTTGGCGCTCTCAATGTTCGGCATACCGCTTCCCTTCTGGGGCGTGGTGGTCGGCCCCTTCAGGATGATGTGGCAGGACTTGAGCTCGGCAAGGACGTCGTCGGGAATGCCCTTGTTGTGCGCAATGCGGTTCTCGAGCGTCAGCCCCTCGATCGGAACGAAGGTGACCTTGCCGGCCTTCACCATGTCATCCAGGATGAAGCGGAGGACACGCTCAGCCTCAGCCGAGATGATCGGGCCGATGCCGTCGCCGCCGCAGATACCGATGCGGATGGTGTCAAGGGCCGAGTAATCGGTGAAGTCGCCCTGCGCCTTCATATCCTCAACGCGGTTGAGCTGGGAGGTAAGGAGCGCGCGGAATTTCTCAACGGCGCTTTCGATCTTGGTATTCATATCAGTTGTTCTCGCTTTCTTTCGTGTAGTTAAGCAGGCCGCCGGCGAGCAGGATCGCGCGCTGGCGCTCGGTGAAGTCGGCAAGCAGAGTGATGCGCTTGCCGTCGACGGTGGCAAAAAGCTCGGTCTTATCCTTGATGCCCTCGGCAAAGCCCTCAATGACAACCTTACTTTGCTCATTCACAAGATCGTAGTCAGCGGGGTCGGCAAAAACCAGGGGAACGATGCCGGCATTCACAAGGTTCGCGCTGTGGATGCGGGCAAAGGATTTGGCGATGACGGCACGGATGCCGAGGTAGAGGGGAACGAGGGCGGCGTGCTCACGCGAGCTTCCCTGGCCGTAGTTCGCACCGCCGACGATGACACCGGAGCCCGCCGCCTTGGCGCGCTCGGCAAAGCCCTCGTCCGACACGCGGAAGCAGAACTGCGAGAGGTAGGGGATGTTCGAGCGGTAGGGGAGGATCTTGGTGCCGGCCGGCATGATATGGTCGGTCGTGATGTTGTCACCCACCTTCAGAAGGACGGTCTCCTCAAGCGTGGCGGCAGGGCGGACACCCTTCGGCACCGGCTTGATGTTCGGGCCGCGGACGACCTCGGTGGCCTCACCCTCGCCGTCGGGCATGAGGATCATGCTGTCATCCACCGCAAAGCGCTCGGGGAGCACGATCGGGTCGATCGGCCCAAGGCGAGTGGGATCGGTGATCTCACCGGTGATGGCGGCGGCCACGGCCGTCTCGGGCGAAACGAGGTAGACCTCGGCATCCTTCGTGCCGCTGCGCCCCTCAAAGTTACGGTTGAAGGTACGCAGGCTCACCCCGGCGCTCTCGGGCGAAAAGCCCATGCCGATGCAGGGGCCGCAGGCGCACTCAAGGAGACGTGCCCCGGCCGAGAGGATATCGGCGAGAGCCCCCGTGCGCGAGAGCTCGACCAGCACCTGGCGCGAGCCGGGCGAGATCGAGAGCGAGACGTTCGGATGGACGCGGCGGCCGCGGAGCATCGCAGCGACCGTCAGCATATCGGCAAGCGAGGAGTTGGTGCAGGAGCCGATGCAGACCTGGCTGACCTTGGTGCCCTCAAGCTCACGGACGGGCTTGACCTTATCGGGCGAGTGCGGGCAGGCGGCCAGGGGAACGAGAGCCGAGAGGTCGATCTCGACCGACTCGTCATACTCGGCATCGGCATCGGCGGCGAGGGGACGGTAGACCTCTCCCCTGCCCTGCGCCTCAAGGAAGGCGCGTGTCGTCTCATCCGACGGGAAGAGCGAGGAGGTGGCACCGAGCTCGGCGCCCATATTGGTGATCGTGGCACGCTGAGGGACCGACAGGGTCTTGACGCCCTCGCCCGTGTATTCCATCACAGCGCCGACACCGCCCTTGACCGAAAGGCGGCGGAGCACCTCGAGGATGACGTCCTTCGCCCCGGCCGGGAAGCGGAGCTCACCGACAAGGTTCACACGGATGACGCGCGGCATGCGGATGTAGTAGGCACCGCCGCCCATCGCCACGGCAACGTCAAGGCCGCCGGCGCCCATACCGAGCATACCGAGGCCGCCCGCCGTCGGGGTGTGGCTGTCCGAGCCGATCAGGGTCTTGCCGGGAATGCCGAAGCGCTCGAGGTGCACCTGATGGCAGATGCCGTTGCCGGGGCGCGAGAAGCGCACGCCGTGGCGTGCCGCCACCGTCTGCAGATAGCGGTGGTCGTCGGCATTCTCAAAGCCGGCCTGCAGGGTGTTGTGGTCAACGTAGGCCACCGAGAGCTCGGTCTTGACACGGGGGATCCCCATGGCCTCGAACTGCAGATACGCCATCGTGCCGGTGGCATCCTGCGTCAGCGTCTGGTCGATGCGGAGAGCGATCTCGCTCCCCTTCTCCATCCGCCCCTCGACCAGGTGGTCGCGGATGATCTTTTCTGTCATTGTAAGTCCCATGGTTCAGTCCTCCAGAAGCTTGAGAAGATTCAGATGTGCGTTATCAATGTGCTCGACCGTCAGGCGCTCGGCGGCATCGCCGTCCCCACGGAGGATGGCCTCGCAGATGGCGCGGTGCTCGGCGACCATCGCCTCGGCACGCCCCTCGGCGTACATCGACCGCTTGCGGTAGATGCCGGTCTGGCGGTGAAGGCGCGAGAGCGTCGATGTGATGATGCGGCTGTTGCACAGCGCGTACACGCGGTCGTGGAAGGCGCCGTCCAGCTCCTTGAGCCGCTCGGTGCCGCGGGTGATGAAAAACTCCTGCATCTCGACGATCTCGAGTAAGGGCTTCTTTTCATCCTCCTTGATATTCTCGGCCGCGCGGCGCGAGGCAAGGCCCTCCACGCGGCGGCGGACCGCATAGATATCGGCAAGGTCCTCCTTGGTGATCCCAAGGACGACCGCCCCACGGTTCGGCTCGATGCGCACAAGCCCATCGCGCTCGAGACGGTGGAGGGCATCGCGCACCGGTGTGCGCGATGCGCCCGTGACCTCGGTGATGCGCGCCTCGGTCAGGGGCTCACCGGGGCGGAACACCCCGGTCAGAATACGTTCTTCAACAGCGGTATAGACCGCGTTTTCAAGGGCCGACATATCAGAGCCTCGGCACAAAGCGCCCGGGAGCCAGCGACTCGACGAGCTCCTCAAGCTCCTTATCACCCATCACGGTCGTGCGCCCGTCCTCATAGAGGGCATCGATCTTCTCCTTGAGAGCAAGGACGATCGGATCCTGCTTTTTGACCTTCTCGGCATCCGAAAGGACGTAGTTCATGTTCATCCAATAGGCGATGCCGGCAAGGCCCGAGGTGTTGCTGACCGAAACGAGCGGCGGGCGGCCGAGGATCGCCTCGGTATCAAAGACGTTATAGATCTCGGGGTCCTTGATGAGCCCGTCGGCATGGATACCGGCGCGCGTCAGATTGAAGGCCTCCCCGGCGAAGGGCGTCATCGGCGGGATCTCATACTTCAGCTCATGCTTGTAATACTCCACGATCTCGGTGATGACCTTGGTGTCCATTCCATCGGTCGTGCCGCGGAGCGAAGCATATTGGATGACCATGGCCTCAAGCGGCACATTCCCCGTCCGCTCGCCAATGCCGAGGATCGAGCAGTTGACGCCGGCGGCGCCGTACAGCCAGGCCGAAACGGCATTGGCAACGCCGAGGTAGAAGTCGTTGTGGCCGTGCCACTCGAGATACTCGGCGGGCACGTCGGCATAGTGATTCAGACCGTAGATGATACCGGGCACGCTACGGGGCATCGCAACGCCGGGATAGGGCACGCCGTAGCCCATCGTATCGCACATACGGATGCGGACGGGCATATTGGCCTCATTCGCCATTTCGGTCAGCTCGTTGACAAAGGGAACCACAAAGCCGTAGAAGTCGGCGCGTGTAATGTCCTCGAGGTGGCAGCGCGGCACGATGCCGTGCTCAAAGGCCTGGCGCACGACCGAGAGGTAGTGCTCCATCGCCTGACCGCGGGTCATCTTCATCTTTTTGAAGATGTGGTAGTCGGAGCAGGAGACGAGAATACCCGTCTCACGGATACCGATGTCCTTCACCAGCTTGAAGTCCTCGTCCCGGGCGCGGATCCAGGTCGTGATCTCGGGGAACTTGTACCCAAGGGCGAGGCAACGCTCGACCGCTTCTCTGTCCTTCTTGGTATAGACGAAGAACTCGCTCTGACGGATGATGCCCTTCGGACCGCCGAGGCGCGCCTCGAGCTTGTAGATATCCTCGATCTGCTTCGCGGTGTAGGGCGCGCGCGACTGCTGCCCGTCACGGAAGGTGGTATCGGTGATCCAGATCTCCGCCGGCATATTCTCGGGAACGCGGCGGTGGTTGAAGGCGATCATCGGAACCTTCGAGTATTCATAAAGGTCACGGTAAAGATTCGGCTCCTCCACATCCTGGAGCGAATACTTGTACTGTGCGATCTCAAGCAGGTTGGTATTGGGGTTTTTCTTGACCATAACAGTCCTCCTTCTTGGATTGTATACAATTATACATGTATAATACCATATTTTGCGCCTCTTGTCAATAGATTTTCCGATGGATATATGAAGAACCTTTGAACAAGTTTTATACATTCTATATACAAAGACAGAAAAACCGCTTGCGAACCTCATTTGGCTCACAAGCGGTTTGTTTCTTATGCAAGGACGAGACTGCCAAAAAACTCGGGCCGATGGTAATCGGGCTTCGGCAGGTCGATCGGATTCCAGACCGAGAAATGCTTGGCGACCGTCTTATCGCCGCATTTGTAGAAGTTGGCGCGCATTTTGGCATCGTGTGTGCCGAAATAGCGATCCAGGAAGGTGTAGGGGATGTGGATCGTCGCCGCCCAGCCCTTTTCGAAGGTGATCTGCGTTTCGATCACAAGCCCCTCCCCTGCGATATCGAGCAGGGTGCGGTTGTAGCGCGATTCGCCAAGGCCGATGTGCGTCACACCGAAGGGATTGACCTCGATGTTGATGTAGCGCTTATCGTCAAGGTTCGGCGTCAGGAAAAACTCCATGCAGCTGTCCTCGCAGATCTCCTCGTTGCAGACCGTGTGAGTCGCGCGGAGCGGCCACTCGGTCGTTTCTAGGCGCACGGTCAGCCCCTCGGGAGAGTGGACGAGCCTCGCCTTGGTGGTATAGGGCGACGGGAAATACTCCTGCCAGCGGAAGTCGAGCTCAGCGGCAGGAACGGCATCCCATGCAGGATCGGTGCTCGAAAGCGGGGCGGTCGTGCCCCTCACGGTATAGTCCTTCATACAAAAGCCTCACTTTTTTTCTTTTTTGTCACGCAGTCTCTCGCGCGAGCCGTCCGGCCGTTGGATCACGGTCCCGTCCAGCATTCCGCGGAGAGAGGCGCGGTAGGATTCGATGTACTCCTCGCGGAGCGCCTTCTGCTCGGCGAGCTCGGCCTCGGTGAGAGGGGCCACCTTGCTTTTCCTTGCCAGCTCGTTGATCCTGGCGATCTTTGCTTCTTCCATCAGAGCACGTACCGGAGAAGAATAAAGAGAACAAAGGCGGCACCAAGGCAGCCAAGTGCCAGATAGAGCGAAAGGTTGGAGGCAGGGCCCGACACCGCAGGGGGCGCCACAGGCTGCTCCTCGACCTCCTCCTCGGTCAGAAAGGCATCCTCCTCGGAAAGAGGGGTGTCCTCATGGCGGACAAGGCGGATGAGCTGATCGGCGATCATGGGGCTCTCCACATCGATCTCGCGGAGGGCGGCGATCGCCTCCTCGCGCTCGGGCGAATCGGGCGTGCCTGCGATCTTATCAACGATCGCCGCACAATCGGGGCACAGAACACAGGCCTCACCCTCGCCGTCAAACATCAGGATCGGCGCATCGGCACCGTCAAATTCCTTCAGGCAAACACAACAGGTGGACATTGGCATCTCCTTCGTTTTTCTTACCCTTCCATTATACCCCGAAGGGGAGGCTTTGTCAATTCTCTTTTCAAAGAAGTCTTGAAAAAGGGGGCGCCTTGTGGTATAATCAAAAAAGAAAGGAGAGAGCCATGGAAGTAAAAAAGCCACCGGTCGCGCATTGCGATACCTGCATCCATCATGTCTATGACGAGGAGATGCTCTCATATTACTGCGATCTTTACCTCGATGAGGATGAGATCGTGCGTTATTCCTTCTCCCCTCTCCTCCGCTGTCCCTTTTATCAGTTTCACGATGAGTATATCAATGTGCGAAAGCAGATCTAAAGAAGCCGCATCCCGGGGATGCGGCTTCTTTTTTGTTTTTTGAGTTCGGTCGTCCGCCGAAGGGGCGCAGAGCGCAATTTGGGATTTTATCGGCTCGCGGAGATAAAATTGATGCTATGTGTTCTTTCGGCGGACTGCGAAGGCGTACCTGCGTACGTCGAGCCCGGTCGTCCGCCGAAGGGACGCAGAGCACAATTTTATCCCGCGAGAAAAGAAAAACGTCCCCGAGGGGACGTTTTTCTTTTCTAAAGCGGCAGATTACTCTGCAACCTCGCTCGAGAGCTGGAAGTAGGACGGGCCGCCCTGGTCGTGCATGAGGTACCAGGCAGAGCGGTTACCGTAGCAGGACATGTAGGGCTCAAGAGCCTTCTCGAACTTGTACCACTCCGTATCGGGCGTCAGGGTGATGGTCCAATTGTTCGCATACTTCGAGTCGGTCGGCCAGAAGCTGTCGTAGTGGTAGTCGGGATCGTTGGGCGTCTGAGTGGTCAGGGGGTTCTGGATCGAGTCAAGAGCCGTCAGGTCATTGAACTGGAAGGCGAGGAAGACGAACTCACCGGCGGTGAGAGCCTCACCGGGGATACGCTCAAACTCCGTACCGAGACCGCCCCGGTAGGTCTCGCCCTTGGCGGGGAAGGCGTACTCGCAGATGTAGGTCACGCCACTGTTGCCATCCGTGGTTCTCGTGGAAGCAAACTCAACATCGGCGAAGAAGGCCGACTGCTGAGCCAAAACGGCGGAAGGACGGGCGCCGGGACGGGCAGCCGAGTCATTAACAACCGTCTTGTAGGTCGGGTAGGTCTCCTCGTAGTTGATGCCGTCCACCTTCTTCGGGATGACGGGAGCCGAGTAACCGCCGAAGTTGTAGTAGACCTCGATACCGTCGTTGACCCACGGGTTGGGGTTCGTGGTGTAGGCTGCGTTACGCATATTGTCGGTGGGGTCCTGAACCTTCACGGCAACGTAGACATAATCGTCATCCTTGTCGGCCATGGCGCCCCAAAGGACGTACACATCCACGGTAACCTGCGAGCCGTCAACGGTGACAGAGCCGCCCTTGTTGATCTGGAGGAGAGCGATCTCGGTCAGAGGATCGACAATGTTATCGCCAAGGAGCGAGTAGTTGCCCTGCGAAACGCTGAAGGCCTGGTTTCTACCGGTGAGGTGAGCACTGTTCAGGTAAGCGGCATCCAGCACACCGTCAACCGTGACGCTGTCGCTACGCTTGACCTGGTTCGGGCAATCGGTAACCGTGATAACGGCGCTCTTGCCGGCCAGGGAGGCCTCGGTGTAGTTGTTGCCCTCCTGAGCATAGTTCAGGGTGACCTTGTAGATACCGGCCTCGGTGATCTTGCCGCCGGCAACAGGGGTACCGGTGGTAGCCTCGGCATTCGCGAGCTTCTCAATGGTAGCGCCCGAGATCGTAACGCCGGTAGGAAGGGTTCCGGTGGTGAACTGGTTCGCACCCACCTCGGTCGCAGGATCGTACTGCATGTTGGGGTAGGAGAAGAGCGAGAGACCGGTCTTCACGCCGAACGCGCTGGCGCGGTTGGCATCGCCGGGAACGATCTCGAAGGTGGCCCAAACAGGGTCAGGAAGAGTAGCACCGGGGTACATCTCCTGAGCGCCGGGCTGCCACGAGAAGGTAGCGGTGATCTTGTAAGTACCGACGGCCGTAGGATAGGTCGCACCGAGATCCTGGATGACGGCACCCGTCTGATCGTTGATCAGAGCGAAGGTGTAGGAAGCCTTCAGGAAGCCAGGCTTGTTGACACCGACCTCGGAGGCATCGATGGGTCTGCCATCGTAAGCAATCTCCTCAAGAAGGTTGTTGAAGTGGATCTTGTCGAGCTCCTCCTGGGGGATCCCTGCGGCAGCCGTAGTGGTGGTAGTCGGCGTAGCCGTCGTGGTATCATCCCCACCGCCACCGAAGTCACACGAGGCAACAACGGCAACCATGGCGAGAAGAGCCAGAACAAGCACGAGCAGTTTGAACCGGTTTTTCATGATATACTCCTTTTTTAATAAAATAACTTTTTTGCGGAGCATTGCTCCAAGGTGATTATAACACTTTTTCTTTGTGTTGTAAAGGGATTTTTCAAAAATAGTCAAAACTGACAAAAGGCTGTCGCCCTTTTTGTCGAAAGGGAGAAAAATCCCCGAAACGCTTACCGCGCAAGGAGATCGCGGGAGCCTCCGGTAAGGTAGCGGATCGCCTCGGCCGCCATACGGAGGCCTGCCGTGGCGGGAACCGTGGCCAAGGAGCCGACGCGCGTCTCTCCCTCGGGAGTCATGGCCGGCTCGGTGGAAAAGACGACGGAGAGATGCGCGATCCCCTCACGGCGCAGGCGAGTCCTGACGGCGCGTGCCAGGGGGCATCCCGCCGTTTTTGCAATATCGGTCACGGTGAGCGCCCCGGGGTCGAGGCGGTTCCCTGTGCCGAGGCAGGAGAGGATCGGAATACCGTGACTCTTGGCGGCCACCGCCAGGGCCACCTTGGCGGCCACATCGTCGATCGCATCGAGAATGAGATCGGGACGGGCGGTCGAAAGGAGGGCATCGGCAGCCTGCGGCTCCAGCCTTTCAGAATGTATGGTTATATTTACATTTTCCGAAATCATTGAGGCGTGCGCGCTTGCCGCCTCGGTTTTCAGCTGTCCTACCGTTGCGGCGTTCGCCAAGAGCTGACGGTTGATGTTGGACTCCGCCACGGTATCATAGTCGACAAGAGTCAGCCGACCGATGCCCGAGCGGACCAAGGCATCGAAGGCGTGGCCGCCGACACCGCCGAGACCGACAAGCAGGACATGGGCGCCGGCAAGGCGCTCCATAGCGGCATTGCCAAGGAGGGCGCGGGTGCGTGAAAGGCGCTCTGCGTTCATGCGTTCCCACCTCCCGTATACCCGGCATCCAGCACGAGGAAGAGGACGAGAAGCGCCCCCACGATAAGCAAAAGCGAGAAGAAGAGAACGGCTATGCTCCGCAGATCCAGGCGATAGGCCGAGCGCTTCCCTCCCCTGCGTGCCGCCGAAAGGAGGCCGGCGCGGCGCAGGGCCTCTGCCGTCGGCTTATACAGCGCCATCACAAGGGAGGCATTGAAGACCGACTTCAGGGCATTGAAGGGCAGGAGCACGGGCAGAAGCATAGCGATCACAGCCTCTCGCGGCGCCCCGGTGTAGAGGGGGGTGATGACGATATTGGCCAGCATCATGGTCGCGACCTGGGTCAGAACGGATGCCGAGAGAGAAAAAACTGCGCCGGCCAGCGTTTTGCTGTGCTTATAGAGGAGCGAGGCCGTCAAGGAGAAGGCGAGGCTCGAGAGAATGTCCATCAAAAGCCCCCAAAAGCCCGTTGAGCCGACGGTGATCATCTCAAGGAGAGGCACCGCAAGGGAGAGCGCCACCGCGACCGAGGGGCCGAGGAGCAGAGAGGCAAGGGCGATCACGGTATCCTTGATATCAAAGGAAAGAAAGCCCTGAACCTTGGGCACGGGCAGGAGGGTCGTCAGGTAAGCGAGCGCACAGAAGATAGCGGAAAGCGCGAGCTTCCTCGTTTTTTCGGAGGTATTGGTCGCCATAGGCTCCACCTTTCGAAGGAAAAAGAATTGACGGGTACGCGCCGAAGCGCGCACCCGCCATTCTCATTGATTATTGGTGATTACTCAATGATCTCGGACACAACGCCGGAGCCAACGGTTCTGCCGCCCTCGCGGATAGCGAAGCGGAGACCCTTCTCGATAGCGATGGGCGTGATCAGACCAACGGTCATATCGACGTTATCACCGGGACGGCACATCTCGGTGCCATCGGGAAGGGTGATAACACCGGTAACGTCGGTGGTACGGAAGTAGAACTGAGGACGGTAGCCGGAGAAGAAGGGCTTCTGACGGCCGCCTTCCTTCTCGGTCAGGACGTAGACCTGGCCGGCGAACTTGGTGTGGGGGTTGATGGAGCCGGGCTTGCAGAGAACCTGACCGCGCTCGATCTCGTTCTTCTGAACGCCACGGAGAAGAAGACCAACATTGTCACCGGCCTGAGCGTTGTCCATCAGCTTGTGGAACATCTCGATACCGGTGATAACGATCTGACGGCGCTCCTCGGTAAGACCGACAAGCTCGACAGTGTCGTTCATGTTGACAACACCGCGCTCGACACGACCGGTGGCAACGGTACCACGGCCGGAGATCGAGAAGACGTCCTCAACAGGCATCAGGAAGGGCATCGCATCGTCACGGGGAGGCGTGGGGATGTAGGAGGCAACGTTCTCCATGAGCTCGAGGATGCAGGCGTACTCGGGAGCCGAGACGTCGGTGTTGGTCGACTCAAGGGCCTCACGGGCAGAGCCGCGGATGATCGGAATGTCATCGCCCGGGAAGTCGTACTCGGAGAGGAGGTCACGAACCTCCATCTCGACGAGGTCGAGAAGCTCCTCGTCATCGACGATGTCGCACTTGTTCAGGAAGACAACGATAGCGGGAACGCCAACCTGACGGGCAAGAAGGACGTGCTCGCGGGTCTGCTGAAGGGGGCCGTCAGTACCGGCAACGACGAGGATCGCGCCGTCCATCTGAGCAGCACCGGTGATCATGTTCTTAACGTAGTCGGCGTGGCCGGGGCAGTCAACGTGAGCATAGTGACGGCTATCGGTCTCGAACTCAACGTGACGGGTGTTGATCGTGATACCACGGGCTCTTTCCTCGGGAGCGTTGTCGATCTGGTCGTAGGCCAGGAACTCAACAGCACCGTTCTTCAGGGAGAGAGTCTTGGTGATAGCAGCGGTCAGGGTGGTCTTACCGTGGTCAACGTGGCCGATAGTACCAATGTTGACGTGGTCTTTGGTTCTTTCGAATTTCTGCTTTGCCATTTTGGAAATCCTCCTAAATTTGCAATTTTTTAATTAATATTATTGGGCCGCGCCACCGCGGGATTTAACGATCTCATCCTGGATCGACTTCGGCACTTCGGCGAAGTGGCTGGGCTCCATGACATAGTTGCCACGGCCCTGCGTGCGCGAACGAAGAGCGGTCGCGTAACCGAACATCTCGGAAAGCGGAACGTTCGCCTTGATCTGCTGGGCACCCGCAACAGGCTCCATGCTCTCGATCTGTCCGCGGCGAGAGTTGATATCGCCGATGACATCACCGAGGTAATCGTCGGGCGTCGTCACCGTGACCTTCATGATCGGCTCGGTCAGGACGGGGTTTGCCTTGCGCATGGCTTCCTTGAACGCCATAGAGCCGGCGATCTTAAAGGCCATTTCCGAGGAGTCAACCTCGTGGTAGGAGCCGTCGTACAGGTGGATCTTAACGCCAACAACGTTGTAGCCGGCGACAACACCGGTCTGCATCGCGCCCTGGATACCGGCATCAACCGCAGGAATGTATTCCTTCGGAATGACACCGCCGACGATCTCGTTCAGGAACTCGTAGCCCTTGCCGGGTTCGTTCGGCTCGATACGGATCTTGACGTGACCGTACTGACCCTTACCACCACTCTGGCGGGCGTACTTGGTATCCTGCTCGGCTTCCTTACGGATGGTCTCCTTATAGGCGACCTGCGGCTGGCCGATGTTCGCCTCGACCTTGAACTCACGGAGGAGTCGGTCAACGATGATCTCCAGGTGGAGCTCACCCATACCGGCGATAATGGTCTGACCCGTTTCCTCATCCGTGTAGGCACGGAAGGTCGGATCCTCCTCAGCCAGCTTCGAAAGGGCAATGCCCATCTTCTCCTGGCCGGCCTTGGTCTTGGGCTCGATGGCTACGCGGATAACAGGCTCCGGGAAGACCATCGACTCAAGGATGATCGGGTACTTTTCGTCGCAGAAGGTGTCACCCGTCGTGGTGTGCTTGACACCGACAACAGCGGCGATATCACCGGCATACACAATGTCAAGATCCTGACGATCATTGGCGTGCATCTGCAGGATACGCCCGAGGCGCTCTTCCTTACCCTTCGTAGAGTTGTAGACCGCGGTGCCCTTCTCGACCGAGCCCGAGTACACGCGGAAGAAGCAGAGCTTCCCAACGAACGGGTCGGTAGCGATCTTGAACGCGAGGGCGGAGAAAGGCTCCTCATCCGAAGCGTGACGGCAGTCCTCCTCGCCGGTGTTCGGGTTCACACCCTTGATCGCAGGGATATCGGTCGGGGCAGGCATGAAGTCAACGACAGCATCGAGCAGCTTCTGCACGCCCTTATTGCGGTACGAGGTACCGCAGCAGACGGGGACGATCTGGTTCTCGATGGTAGCCTTACGAAGGGCAGCCTTCAGCTCATCGACCGAGATCTCCTCGCCGTCGCAATACTTCATGAAGAGCTCCTCGTCCGTCTCGGCGATCGACTCGATCATGGCATTGCGGTACTCCTCGGCCAGCTCCTGCATATCCTCGGGAATCGCTTCCACGCGCATATCCTTACCCATATCGTCATAGTAGATATCGGCTTCCATGTTCATAAGGTCAATGATACCACGGAAGCTCGACTCCTTGCCGATGGGGAGCTGGATCGGAACCGGATTGGTGCGCAGACGGTCCTTCATCATCTGAACGACACGGAAGAAATCTGCACCGGTAATGTCCATCTTGTTGACGTACGCCATACGGGGAACCTTGTACTCATCCGCCTGACGCCATACGGTCTCAGACTGAGGCTCAACACCGCCCTTGGCGCAGAATACCGTCACCGAGCCGTCGAGAACGCGGAGAGATCTTTCGACCTCCACCGTGAAGTCAACGTGGCCGGGGGTATCGATGATGTTGATTCGGTTACCCTTCCAATAGCACGTGGTGGCGGCGGAGGTGATGGTGATACCACGCTCCTTCTCCTGCGCCATCCAGTCCATCGTAGCGGCACCCTCGTGGGTCTCGCCAAGGCGATGGGTCTTACCCGTATAAAACAGAATTCTCTCGGTCGTCGTGGTCTTACCGGCGTCGATGTGCGCCATGATCCCGATGTTACGAGTATTTTCAAGGGAATACTCTCTAGGCATTTTGTCTCTCCTTAAAATTTATCTGTCTTATGCGGAATTAATATCTGTAATGTGCAAAAGCCTTGTTGGCTTCTGCCATACGGTGGGTCTCTTCCTTCTTCTTGAAGGCGCCACCCATTTCGGCCTTCGCATCCATGATCTCTGCACACAGACGCTCTGCCATCGTTCTCTCACCACGGGTTCTTGCGAACGTGATAAGCCAACGGAGTCCGAGGGTCTGGCGGCGCTCCGCCCGAACCTCCATCGGAACCTGGTAGTTGGAGCCGCCGACACGGCGAGCCTTGACCTCCAGGACCGGCATGATATTCTCAAGAGCCTTCTGGAACACGTCCAGAGCATTCTCGCCGCTCTTCTCTTCGACCATAGCGAAGGCATCGTAAACGATCTTCTGAGCAACGCCCTTCTTGCCGTCCAGCATAATGTTGTTGACCAGCTTGGTCACAAGCTGAGAATTATACATAGGATCCGGCAGAACTTCTCTCTTGGAAATTTGACCTCTTCTCGGCACTGTACTTCCCTCCTTCATTAATATTGATGATCTCATCGGTACTCGAAAGCTGTGCTTTCGTAAGTGCACGTCAGGTGTTGGGTATCTGGTTATAAATCAAATAGGATGTTATAAACAAAATTCACAGCACGTTTTGACGGCACACGCTATCCTCGCGGAAAGCTTACTTCTTCGGGCGCTTGGCGCCGTACTTGGAACGCCCCTGGTTGCGGTTTGCAACGCCCTGGGCATCGAGCGTACCACGAATGATGTGATAACGCACACCAGGCAGGTCACGGACACGGCCGCCTCTGACGAGGACTACCGAGTGCTCCTGCAGGTTATGACCGATACCGGGAATGTAGGTGGTCGCTTCCATCCCGTTGGTCAGACGGACTCTCGCGATCTTACGAAGAGCAGAGTTCGGCTTCTTAGGGCTGGTCGTGGTCACCTTGGTGCAAACGCCACGCTTCTGGGGGGAGCTCAGATCGGTAGGCTTGTTGGTCAGCGAGTTAAAGCCGCGCTGAAGAACAGGGGTCTTCGATTTGTACTCCGACTTGGAGCGGCCGTTCTTAATGAGCTGGTTAAAGGTCGGCATGACTTTCCTCCTTCCTGTGATATTTTGTTTATAACACGTCCCGAAGGGGCGGATATAAGCGTATTTTTACCGTTTTTACCATCATTTTATAGTATGTCCGCAAAAATACATTTTATTTTAACACAACCCGTGTGAAAAGTCAAGGATTTCTTTATTTTTTCTCGCGTGTTTTTTCTTCCGCCCCGTTTTGGAGGGAGTCTTCCCCTCGCCACGCCGCGCCAATTCCGGGAGAAAACGAAAAAGGAGCACCGTGGTGCTCCTTTTTCAGAAATATTAGGCATTGTAATAGCCGTGGCCGACACTTGCATACTTATCGGCGTCCTCGGTCTCCTCCTCAATCTCGATGTTGTGATAGCAATCGAGACCGGTACCGGCAGGGATCAGCTTACCGATAATGACGTTCTCCTTCAAGCCGAGCAGGTGGTCCACCTTGCCGCGGATGGCAGCCTCGGTAAGGACGCGCGTGGTCTCCTGGAAGGAGGCGGCCGAGAGGAAGGACTCGGTCTTCAGCGAGGCCTTGGTGATACCAAGGAGCTCGGGACGGCCCTCGGCCAGACGGAGCTCAAGCTCGCCGGCGTCGATGCGGGCCTGGACGGCCTCGTTCTCTGCATCAAAGACGGTGACATCCACCACCGAGCCGTCAAGGAGATCGGTGTCGCCAACGCTCGTCACGCGCACCTTGCGCGTCATCTGACGGGCGATGACCTCGATGTGCTTATCGTTGATCTCAACGTCCTCACCGCGGTAGACCTTCTGGACCTCGCGGATGATATAGTCGTAAACTGCCTGCAGGCCGTTGTTCTCAAGGATATCGGCGGGATACAGCGCACCCTCGGTCATCGGCTGGCCGCGGTACACGGGGGCGCCCTCGTCAACGATCAGGCGCATGCCGAAGGGAATGTCGTAGACCTTCTGCTGGGACTCGGGAACACCGGGAACGTCGATGCGGATCTTGTGGATCTTCTTATCGACCATGATGTGCACGGTACCCTCGGCCTCGGCGACAACGGCGGTCTTCTTCGGACGGCGAGCCTCGAAGAGCTCCTCAACACGGGGAAGACCCTGGGTGATATCCGAGCCCGCAACACCACCGGTGTGGAAGGTTCTCATCGTCAGCTGAGTACCCGGCTCACCGATCGACTGAGCGGCGATAACACCGACCGCCTCACCGATGCTGACCGGCTTGCCGGAGGCAAGGTCGGCACCGTAGCAGTGGGCGCAAACGCCACGCTTGGCGCGGCAACGGAGGATCGAGCGGACCTCGGCGCTCTCGACGCCGGCCTCCTCGATCTTCTTGGCCATCGGCTCGGTAATAAGCTCGTTGGCGGCGACCATGACCTCGCCCGTCTTCGGGTTGACGATGGGATCGATGGTGTAACGGCCGCCAAGACGCTCGGCGAGCGTTTCGAGAGGCTTATTGTTCTCGGTGATCGCGCTGACCGTGATACCGGTCGTGGCGCCGCAGTCCTCCTCGCGGATGATGACCTCCTGCGAAACGTCAACGAGACGACGGGTCAGGTAACCCGAGTCAGCCGTACGGAGAGCGGTATCCGACAGGGACTTACGCGAGCCCTTCGCACCCATAAAGTACTCGAGCATCGTAAGACCCTCACGGAAGTTCGACTTGATCGGGATCTCGATCGTCTTACCGTCGGTCGCAAACATCAGACCGCGCATACCGGCGAGCTGACGGAGCTGCTTGATCGAGCCACGGGCGCCCGAGGTCGCGATGATGTTGATCGAGTTGTACTTGTCGATACCGTCGGTCAGGCACTTGGTAACGTTATCGGTCGTCTTGGCCCAAACGTCGACGGTCAGCTTGTAGCGCTCCTCCTCGGAGAGCTCACCGAACTCGTAGCGCTCGCGGATATCGGCGACCTGCTGCTCGGCGGCACCGATCAGGGTCTTCTTCTCGGGAGGAATGGTCATATCGTACACCGAGATCGAGAGCGACGAACGGGTCGAATACTTGTAGCCGAGCGCCTTGATATCGTCAAGGACGACGGCGGCAGCGGCAAAGTCGTGCGCCTTGATGGTACGGTCGACGATCTTCTTGAGATCGGAGGACGTGGTGACAAAGTCGATCTCGAGATCGCAAACGCGAGCGGGATCGGTTCTGTCAACGTAGCCGAGATCCTGCGGGATCTTGCTGTTGAAGATCATACGGCCGAGGGTCGCGTTGATGACGCGGCTGTAGGTCTCGCCGTTCACTTCCCTCTCGACGCGGACGCGGATGGGGGCGTGCAGACCGATCACGTGGTTCTCGTAGGCCATCATGGCCTCGTCGAAGTTACGGAAGGTCATGCCGGCACCGGGCTCATCCTCACGGAGCATCGTCAGGTAGTAGGAGCCGAGAACCATATCCTGCGAGGGCGTGGCAACCGCTTTACCGTTCATAGGCTTCAAGAGGTTGTTCGCCGAAAGCATCAGGAAGCGGGCCTCCGCCTGGGCCTCGGCCGACAGCGGCACGTGGACAGGCATCTGGTCACCGTCAAAGTCGGCGTTGAAGGCGGTACATACGAGAGGATGCAGCTTGATGGCGCGCCCCTCGACAAGCACGGGCTCGAAGGCCTGGATCGACAGACGGTGAAGCGTCGGCGCGCGGTTCAGGAGGACCGGGTGCTCGCGAATGACGTACTCGAGGGCATCCCACACCTCGGGGAAGGAGCGCTCGACCTTCTTCTTGGCATCCTTGATGCTGTTGGCCTTCTGGGTCTCGATCAGGCGCTTCATAACGAAGGGCTTGAAGAGCTCGAGGGCCATTTCCTTCGGCAGGCCGCACTGGAAGATCTTGAGATCGGGGCCGACGACGATAACCGAACGGCCCGAGTAGTCAACACGCTTACCGAGCAGGTTCTGACGGAAGCGACCCTGCTTACCGCGGAGCATCTCGGAGAGCGACTTCAGGGCGCGGCCGCTGGGGCCGGTAACCGCCTTGTTGTTACGCCCCTGGTGGGTGTTGTCGATCAGAGCGTCGACCGCCTCCTGGAGCATACGCTTCTCGTTATTGATGATAATGTCGGGCGACTCCGACTCGATCTCACGGCGCAGACGGTTGTTACGGTTGATCAGGCGGCGGTAGAGATCGTTCAGGTCGCTGGAGGCGAAGCGGCCGCCGTCCAGCTGGACCATCGGACGGATGTCCGGAGGAATGACGGGAATGCAGTCGAGGATCAGCCACTCGGGGCGGTTGTTCGACTTACGGAAGCTCTCGACGACCTCGAGGCGCTTGATGAGCTTCAGCTTCTTCTGACCCGAGGCCGAAAGCAGCTCTTCCTTCAGCTCCTTCGAAAGAGCCTCAAGATCAAGGTCCGCAAGCAGCTCCTTGATCGCCTCGGCACCCATGCCGACGCGGAAGTCATCCTCATATTTCTCATAGTTGGCGGTGTACTCGACCTGGGAGAGCACCTGCTTCTTCTCCAGGGGCGTATCGCCGGGATCGAGAACGATATAGCTACCGAAGTACAGGACTCTCTCGAGCGCCTTCTGCGGCAGGTCGAGAAGAAGGCCCATGCGCGAGGGCGTTGCATGCCAATACCAGATGTGAGCAACGGGCGAGGCGAGCTCGATGTGGCCCATGCGCTCACGTCTTACCTTTTTGCTGGTGACCTCGACACCGCACTTTTCGCAGATGCGGCCCTTGTAGCGGCGACCTCTCTTGTACTTACCGCACTGGCATTCGTAATCCTTCTGCGGCCCGAAGATGGTCTCGCAGAAGAGACCGCCGCGCTCGGGCTTGAGCGAGCGGTAGTTGATCGTCTCCGCCTTGGCGACCTCACCATGCGACCACGAGCGGATCATCTCGGGCGATGCGAGGCCGATCTTGATGGAATCAAAAATTCTTGCCATAATTTCTATTTGATCGCACCCCCACAGAGCGTGTGGGGGTCACGTCTCCCCTCTTGTAATTTCAGGTATTCGGTTTCTCGATCATTCGTTGTCGAGGTCGTAGCCTTCCCCGGTGTACTCGAGACTGTCAAGGTCGGTATCGGCAAACTCTGCCTCAAACTCGTCCTCCTCGGCATCGACATCATCCTCCTCCTCGGGAGTCTCCTCCTCGCGGATCGGGGTGATCTCGATATCCTCCAGCGGACCGGGAGTGAAGCCGTCATCCTCATCGACAAGCTCGGTCAGCGCGATCTCTTCACCGTCGGGATCAAGGACACGGACATCAAGAGCCAGCGACTGCAGCTCCTTGACAAGAACCTTAAAGGATTCGGGAATACCGGGCGTCGGGATGTTCTGGCCCTTCACGATCGCCTCGTAGGTCTTCACACGGCCGACCACGTCGTCACTCTTCACGGTCAGGATCTCCTGGAGCGTGTAGGCGGCGCCGTAGGCCTCGAGCGCCCAGACCTCCATTTCGCCAAAGCGCTGGCCGCCGAACTGGGCTTTACCGCCGAGAGGCTGCTGCGTGACCATGGAGTAGGGACCGTTCGAACGGGCGTGGATCTTATCGTCAACGAGGTGGTGGAGCTTCAGATAGTACATGACGCCAACGGTAACGGGGTTATCGAAGGGCTCGCCGGTACGGCCGTCATACAGCGTGACCTTACCGTCGATCACATAGACGTGCTCGCGGCTGCGGAGGTCGGCAAGGGCGGCGGCATCCTGCTCGTAGATGGGATCCACGCGCTGATAGTCCTTGTTGCCGTTCTCGTCGATGACCTCGGTGAAGAGGGCCTTACCGAGGACATTCTCACCGTCGCGGATCTCGCGGACGTACTTCGCCTGGCGCAGGCACTCGATGATGTCGCTTTCGTTCGCACCGTCGAAGACCGGCGTCATCAGCTTCCAGCCGAGGCGCTTGGCGGCGATGCCGAGGTGGACCTCAAGCACCTGACCGATGTTCATACGCGAGGGAACGCCCAGCGGGTTCAGAACGATATCGACGGGCGTACCGTCCTCAAGGAAGGGCATATCCTCGGGGGGAAGGATGCGCGAGACAACGCCCTTGTTACCGTGACGGCCCGCCATCTTGTCACCGACCGAGATCTTACGCTTCTGTGCGACGTAAACACGGACGACCTTGTTGACCCCGGGCGAGAGCTCGGTGGAGTTCGAGCGGTCAAAGACCTTGACATCGACGACGATACCCGATTCACCGTGCGGGAGCTTCAGCGAGGAATCCTTCACTTCTCTGGCCTTTTCGCCGAAGATCGCGCGGAGCAGGCGCTCCTCGGGGATCGGCTCGGGCTCGCCCTTCGGCGTGACTTTACCGACGAGGATATCGCCCGAGCGCACCTCGGTACCGATCTTGACGATACCGTCGGCATCGAGGTCCTTCAGTGCGTCTTCACCGACGTTCGGGATCTCGCGGGTGATCTCCTGCGGGCCGAGCTTGGTCTCTCTGGCCTCCATCGAGTGCTCCTCGATGTGGATCGAGGTGTAGGTGTCGTTACGGACGAGGTTCTCGTTCAGAAGAACGGCGTCCTCGTAGTTGTAGCCCTCCCAGGTCATGAAGGCGATGGTAGCGTTCTTACCGAGCGAGATCTCGCCGTTCGAGGTCGCGGGACCGTCGGCGATGATCTCCCCACGCTCGACACGGTCGCCGTTCGAGACGATGGGGCGCTGGTTGACACAGGTACCCTGGTTCGAGCGCTTGAATTTGATAAGGTTATAGGTGTCCTTCGTACCGCTGTCATTCAGGATGACGATGCGATCAGAGGAGGCGAATTCGACAACGCCGCTCTCCTTGGCAAGCACCACGGCGCCCGAGTCGGCGGCGGCCTTGTACTCCATACCCGTGGCGACATAGGGCTGGTCGGTCACCATCAGCGGAACCGCCTGCTTCTGCATGTTCGAGCCCATGAGAGCACGGGTGTTATCGTCGTTTTCAAGGAACGGGATCATCGCGGTAGCGACCGAGACGACCATCTTCGGCGAGGCATCCATATAATCGATCTTATCGCGGCTGACCTCGACGATGTCGGCGCGGTCACGGGCGATGACCTTGGCGTTCACAAAGCGCCCCTCCTCATCGAGAGGCTCGTTCGCCTGGGCGATGATGTAGTTGTCCTCGACCTCCGCCGTCATATACTCGATCTCGTCGGTCACACGGCCGGTCTCGGGATCCACCTTGCGGTAGGGGGCCTCGAGGAAGCCGTACTCGTTGATCCTCGCATAGGTGGCGAGGTAGGAGATAAGACCGATGTTCGGGCCTTCGGGTGTTTCGATAGGACAGATACGGCCATAGTGCGTGTAGTGAACGTCACGCACCTCAAAGCCGGCACGGTCACGGGTCAGACCGCCGGGGCCGAGGGCCGACAGACGGCGCTTATGCGTCAGCTCGGCGAGGGGGTTGTTCTGGTCCATGAACTGCGAGAGCGGCGAGCCGCCGAAGAACTCGCGGATCGTGGTGGCCACGGGGCGCACATTGACAAGCGACTGCGGCGTCATATCCTCGCTGTCGTGGATCGACATACGCTCCTTGATGTTCTTCTCCATACGCGACATACCGATGTGCATCTGGTTCTGGAGGAGCTCACCGACGCAGCGCAGACGGCGGTTGCCGAGGTGGTCGATATCATCAAGCTGGCCGATCCCGTGAGAGAGGGTCAGAAGGTAGTTGATGGACGAGAAGATATCATCCTTCGTGATATGCTTGGGCGAAAGCTCGGCAACGCGGAGGCGAGCCAGCTCGCGGACGGCATCGAGGTCACCGGCGGCATCCTCGAGGATCTCCTTCAGGACGGCGTAGCGGACCTTGCCGGTGATGCCGATATCCGAAAGATCGAGACCGAAGGCCGAGGGCAGGACGGCACCGTTGCCGAAGACCTTGACCTCAGCGCCCATCAGGTCGCGGACGTAGGCCTCGTTGACACCGGCGCGGTCGAGGACCTCGCAGTCCTCACGGCTCATCACGTGCTCGGCCTCAAAGAGGACCTCACCCGTGATCGGGCTGATGACGGGGCGGGTCAGAGCAAAGCCGCGGACACGGTCACCGACGGCGAGCTTCTTGTCGTATTTGTAACGTCCGACCGTCGCGAGATCGTACCGCTTCGAGTCGAAGAACATATTCTTGATGAGCTGCTGGGCGCTTTCGACGATGGGCGGGTCGCCGGGGCGCTGCTTCTTGTAGATCTCCTTGAGAGCGGCCTCACCGAGAGTGCAGCTGTCCTCCTCGGCAAAGTGCGCGCACTCGTCCTTCGCAAAGGTCGCCGAGATCAGCTCCTCATTGCCGAACATCTCAAGGATCTCGGCGTCGCTCTCGACGCCGAGAGCGCGGACAAGGACGGTCACAGGGAGCTTTCTCGCCTTGTCGATCTTGACGTAGACGATGTTCTGCGCATCGGTCTCGTATTCGAGATACGAGCCGCGGTAAGGAATGACGGCGACGCTGTAGCTACGGTTGCCCGCCTTATCGAGGAGGGACTTGTAGTACATACCGGGAGAACGCACGATCTGAGACACGATAACGCGCTCAGCACCGTTGATGACGAAGGTACCGGAATCGGTCATCAGGGGAATGTTCCCCATATAGATCAGATCCTGCTTGACCTCGCCGGTCTCCTTGTTGGCAAGACGGACAAGCACCTTGAGGGGAGCCTCATAGGTCGTGTCACGCTCCTTGCACTCCTCCACCGAATACTTCGGCGTTTTTTCGATCGTGAAATCGACAAACTCGATGGAAAGGTTGCCGGAATGGTCATTGATGGGAGAAGAGTCCCGCAGGACCTCCATCATACCTTCCTTGCAGAACCACTCAAAGGACTTCTTCTGAACGTCAATGAGGTTCGGCATCTCCAGAGCTTCATTGATCTTGGAGAAGCTGAGTCTTGTGGTTTTTCCGAGCTTTTGGGGTTTCAGCATCGTAGAATCACTCCGTTTCATAAAGTTTCGCCGCCGCCACCGCAGTGGCATGAGAATGCGCCCACATTCCATGGCGAAAGATTGATGTTTTTCTCGCCTGCCGTGTCGTTTTCTTACTATTATAATAATAAGGACAAGCAAACATTAGGCAATTCAACATTATATCACGCAACTGTCAATCTGTCAAGCATTTTTTGGAAAAAGGAGCAAATATTTTTCTCCGTTTTTTGAATGTAAACTTTTTGTTAATTTTAATTGTCTGACTTGTAAATTTTCAGGAATGGCCCCCTTTGGCCGTCGCGCGACCGCACGTGCGCCGCCGATAGGCCGCCGGCCCCTCCCCGAAATACCGCTTGAACATCCGATAAAAGTTGACCGGCTCGGCATAGCCGGACAGGCGCCCGGCCTCCTCGGCATTGTATCCTTCTTTTATATAGCGCGCGGCGTTCTCCATGCGCACGCGGATCAGGTATTCCTGCAGGGTCATCCCGTAGCGGGCGCGGAAGAGGCGCGGCAGATACCGCCGGTCGAGCGACAGCTGCTCGGCAATGCTGCCGACGGTGATGGGGAGCATGTAGAGGCTATCCACCATCCTTTTGGCACGCTCGGCGTAGCCTCCGGTCTCCTCTGCTCCTTCCTCACGCCGGAGGTAGGAGAGGATCTCAAAAAGGCAGGAGACCGCGTACTCGGCGGCGGCATCCGCGTATTCATCGATCCGGAGAATGCGGCGAAAGGTATCGCCGGGATAGGGGTGGATCGGCGGCATGGCGGTAAAATCGTCGCCCCTCGTACCCGTAAAGCAGATCCAGGTATAGCACCAGGGGTCTTTGCTGTCTGCCACGTAGCGGTGCCATTCCCCGGGGCTGACGATAAAGAGCTCGCCGGCGCCGAGGGTGTAGCTTTCCCCACGGTATTCAAGGGTCCCGTGCCCCGAGCGGACGTAGTGGATCATCCAATAGTTACGAAAGCCCGAGCTCTCATGCCCCGGCGCACAGTCCTCGCACCCGTAGTGCAGGGGGATGATATCCGAAAGCGGTGGCCGCTTACCGTCCGCCGTCGCGCTATTCTCTACAAATCTCTCGTAATGCTCCATTCCGCACCTCTTTCGTCTATGATGTTACATTATATCATATTTTTTACACATAATATCATTTATTTTTTGAATTTTTGTGATAAAATGAAGTTGTAGCATCCACAAATTTTCTTTGAAAGGACATATCGCTATGCTTAAGATCACCTTCCTTGGTGCCGGTAGCACCGTTTTTGCCAAGAACGTACTCGGTGACGTTATGCTGACCGAGTCGCTCCGCGAGGCCGAGATCGCCCTTTACGACATCGACGCCACCCGTCTTGAGGAGTCCTACCTTCTCATCACCACCCTCAACAAGAATATCAACGAGGGGCGCGCCAGCATCAAGAAGTACCTCGGCGTCGAGAACCGCAAGGAGGCCCTGCGCGGCGCCCGCTTCGTCGTCAACGCCATCCAGGTCGGCGGCTACGAGCCCTGCACCGTCATCGACTTCGAGATTCCGAAGAAGTACGGCGTGGAGCAGACGATCGGCGATACCCTCGGCATCGGCGGTATCTTCCGCGCTCTGCGTACCATCGTCGTCATGCGCGACTTCGCCCGCGATATGGAGGAGGTCTGCCCCGATGCGCTTCTCCTCAACTACACGAACCCGATGGCTATGCTGACCGGCTATATGCTCCACCACACCGGTGTCAACACCATCGGTCTTTGCCACTCGGTGCAGGTCTGTGCCAACTCGCTCTTCGTCAACCTCGATATGGTCGACAAGCTGCCCGGCCACCGCGAGAAGATCGCCGGTATCAACCACATGGCCTGGCTGCTTGAGATCGAGGATAAGGACGGCAACGACCTCTACCCCGAGATCCGCCGTCGCGCCAAGGAAAAGAACGCGGGCGAAAAGCACGGCAACATGGTTCGCCTCGACTACATTGACAAATTCGGCTACTACTGCACCGAAAGCAGCGACCATAACGCTGAGTACAGCTCTCTCTACATCAAGCCAAACCGCCCCGACATCCTTGAAAAGTTCAACATTACGCTCGACAAATATCCCCGCTCCTGCATCAACCAGATCAACCTTTGGGAGAAGCAAAAGCAGGAGCTGCTCGCCGGAGGCAACGTCACCCACAAAAAGTCTCACGAGTATGCCTCCCGCATCCTCAACGCGATGGTGACCAACACCCCCGAGCACATCGGCGGCAACGTCATCAACAACGGCGTTATCGAGAACCTGCCGCGCGAGGCCTGTGTTGAGGTGCCCTGCCTGGTCGACAACAAGGGCATCCACCCTGTCTACGTCGGTCGTCTCCCCATCCAACTGGCCGCAATGAACATGATAAACATCAATCCTCAGCTCCTCACCGTTGAGGCCGCTGCCACCGGCAAGATGGAGTACGTCTACCACGCCGCGATGCTTGATCCTCACACCGGTGCCGTCCTCTCGACCGACGAGTGCGTCGCTCTCTGTGACGAGCTTCGCGCCGCGCACGAGGCCGCCGGCTTCCCGATCTTCTAAAAGCAAAAATGCCCTTTCTTGCGGAAGGGCATTTTCTCTTGCATTCCATAGCCCATCCGCAGCGACGAATCCACCCCATTATAAGCTGCATTTTTACATTATATTATATATTTTACACATAATATCATTTATTTTTTGAATTTTTGTGCTATAATTGGGTCGTAGCATCCCAATTTGATACGAAAGGAACTGCACACCATGCTTAAGATCACCTTCCTTGGTGCCGGTAGCACCGTTTTTGCCAAGAACGTACTCGGTGACGTTATGCTGACCGAGTCGCTCCGCGAGGCCGAGATCGCCCTCTACGATATCGACCCCTCGCGCCTTGAGGAATCCTATCTCCTCATCTCCACCCTCAACAAGAACATCAACGAGGGGCGCGCCACGGTCAAGAAGTACCTTGGCGTAGAAAACCGCAAGGAGGCTCTGCGCGGTGCTAAGTTCGTCGTTAATGCCATCCAGGTCGGCGGCTATGAGCCCTGCACCGTCATCGACTTTGAGATCCCGAAGAAGTACGGCATTGAGCAAACGATCGGCGATACCCTCGGCATCGGCGGTATCTTCCGCGCCCTGCGCACCATCGTTGTGATGCGCGACTTCGCCCGTGATATGGAGGAGGTCTGCCCCGATGCCCTCCTTCTCAACTACACCAACCCCATGGCTATGCTGACCGGCTATATGCTCCGCCACACCGGGGTCAACACGATCGGCCTTTGCCACTCGGTGCAGGTCTGCTCAAAGTCGATCCTGGGCGGTCTCGGCATGGAGGATAAGCTCGCCGGCTGCCGGGAGAAGATCGCGGGCATCAACCACATGGCCTGGCTGCTTGAGATCCGCGATAAGGACGGCAACGACCTCTACCCCGAGATCCGCCGCCGTGCCAAGGAGAAGAACGCAAACGAAAAGCACACCAACATGGTGCGCTACGACTACATCGACAAGCTCGGCTACTACTGCACCGAGAGCAGCGAGCACAACGCCGAGTACAATCCCTTCTATATCAAGCCGAACCGCCCCGACCTCATTGAGAAGTTCAACATTCCGCTTGACGAGTATCCCCGCCGCTGTATCAACCAGATCGCCCGTTGGGAGCAGCAGAAGAAGGAGCTTCTTGACGGTGGCAATATCACGCACACCAAGTCACACGAATATGCCGCACGCATCCTCAATGCCGTTGTGACCGACACCCCCGAGCGCATCGGCGGTAACGTCATCAATAACGGTGTCATCGAGAACCTGCCCCGCGAGGCCTGTGTCGAGGTTCCCTGCCTTGTTGACAACCGCGGCATCCATCCGACCTACATCGGTCGCCTGCCGATCCAGCTGGCCGCCATGAACATGACGAACATCAACCCTCAGCTCCTCACCATCGAGGCCGCCGCCACCGGCAGGATGGAGCACGTCTACCAGGCCGCTATGCTCGACCCCCACACCGGCGCCGTCCTTTCGACCGACGAGTGCGTTGCCCTCTGTGACGAGCTTCGTGCCGCCCACGAGGCCGCCGGCTTCCCGATCTTCTGATCAAAAAATCCCCTTTCTCCGGAGAGGGGATTTTCCTATTTACTTTTACGCGTGCGCGTGATACAATAAGAAGGAAAGAAAGAGAAAAAAGGAGAGCCGCCATGACCGAGGAGAGGATCACTTCCCTGTTAGCAGCCGACGTGCCCCACCATGTGCACGTTTTTTCCTCGTTGCCCTCCACCAACACCACCCTGCATGAGATGGCAAAGGGCGGTGCCCCCGATGGCACCGCCGTGATCGCACACGCACAGACGGCAGGACGCGGGCGCCTCGGACGTGCTTTTGTCTCGCCCGACCGTGCCGGGCTGTATATGAGCCTCCTGCTCCGCCGTGAGCTTGCGGCCGACCGCGCCGCCCTCCTGACCCCCTATGCCGCCGTCGTGGCGGCCGAGGCCATTGAGGCCACCGCCGACGTCGGCGTGGGGATCAAATGGGTCAACGACCTCCGCATCGGCGACCTGAAGATCGCCGGCATCCTGACCGAGGGGGAATTCACCTCCGACGGGCATCTGGCCTTCGCGGTCGTGGGGATCGGCATCAACTTAAAAAGCGGCGCACTTCCCCCGCATCTTGCGGGCATTGCCGCCGCCATCGGAGATAGCGCCGCGCCGCCCGAGGCCGACCGCCTCGCCGCCGCCATCCTTGACCGCTTTTTCCATCGCCTCCCTAC
>JAZSGE010000137.1:0-1832 GCA_045532575.1 Eubacteriales bacterium
TGCCGCCTCCTCGATGTACTCCCGGCCATAATAGCCTTGGCCGTTGAGCCGCTTATAGAACGGGCGAGTCCCGTCCGCTTGATACTCCCGCTCCGTCGTGGAGGAACAAAAGCCGATCCCCTCGGCCCCCTCTGCGCGACAATTCGTCTTTATGCACCCGCGATTTTTCTCGGGATCGCAGACATAAAAGACGATCCGCTCTTTCGTGACGGCGTCGACGAGATAACCGTCCTTGTCCGGGATCGCCCGGGCGAGCCTTTTCGCCTCGTTCACTTGGAGACCTCCTCTCCCTTTGCCTCCGTGGTCTGCTTGAGCTTGTCGACGATCTTCACGAGAAACGCCGGGAGCGGGACGCCGATCGCGGAGATATTCTCGAGGATCGAAATACACTCATTGAGGACGAGCCAAAACGTAACGAGGAGGCCGAACATATAAAAGTTTCCGAGATCGAGTCCCGCCTTTGCCGCCGCCGTCTGTATCGTCCAATCGACGACGACCGCCACGGCCACGGCGAAAAGATAGGCGAGCTTTTTAATGATCCCGATGATCCCCACGCGCGAGGAGAGCTTTCTCTCGATCCACGCGCGGGCGAGGCCGGAGACGTAGTCCGCGAACATGACGAGCCCGAGGACGATCACGGGGCCGAGGAGCTCCCGGAAATAGGCTCCCGCGGCGGCGAATACGAGGGCGATCAAGCCCTTTGCGACATTTTCTTTCATAGTGATAACCTCCCTTTTTTATTCCGCCGCTCGGATCGCGGCGATAATATCCGCTTTTTTCGTCTTGCCCGCGAGGTCGATCTCGCGCTCGGCCGCGTAGGTCTTGACCTCCGCGATCGTCATGCTCTCGAGGTCGACGGCCTCCGTCCACCCGTAGACGCCGGGCTCCCATACATTCGCGGAGATGTCGCTCGTCCAATGTTTCCCATTGTGCGAGACCTTGTCCCCGGAGTTATAGGCGTCATGTGCGCCGATCGGTTGCGCCCACTCCGGCCACTCCTCGCCGGGATCGCCGACCGCTTTCCATAGGGCAGGCGTCGCGCCGGGCCTCCAATCCTCCGCGGAGGTGTGCGCCTGTATGCACCGATAGAGGCCGCCCTCCTCGCCGTCGCGCCGGATCGCGCCGACGTCATAGTCCACGGGATAGGCCCACTCGGCGAACTGCCCGGCGTTCTCCGTGGCGGTCGTGTCGTCGATCTGCCCGCCCTCGGCGAGCGTGACAAAAGCGATCGAGGCGGCCGGGGCCATGCTCGCGAGCTCCGCCGCGACGGGCGGCGTGTGATCCGTCTCGATCAAGACGGACTCGAGGGCATACCACCTATAAAAGAGGCCGCCCTCCTCGGTCTCCCGGATCATGTCGCCGATAATGCACTCATAGACGGCCGTCTTGTCCTCCTGTTTCTTGGTGAACGAGACGACGGCGTCCGTGACGGCGATCGGCGCGTCGGATTTCATGCGGAGGTATCGCCGCGGCCTCCCGGCGTCCCTCATTATGCCGATAGTGTACTCAAACATATTGCAGTCTCCTTTCGTGACGCTTGTCTTACGACGCTTTTCAATATCCCGACGATCGGGAGGACGTGCTTGTTATAGAGGGATTTCCCCGCACAATGCTTTAGCTGTCCGCCGCGGGAGAGTATTCCGCGGGCTTGTCTCACGTCCACGCGGCGCCGGGCCGCGATCCTCTTTCTCGCCCTCGTGCATTGACGCTTGAGGCGGAGGAGGCTTTTCTTTCGGATCAAGGTCAATCCGCGGCGGTATCGGTAGCCGACCGCGTCGACCATTCGCTTTCGGGTGTTGTAGACTTGCCAATTTTCCTTGAGCCGGAGCCCG
>JAZSGE010000133.1:0-5402 GCA_045532575.1 Eubacteriales bacterium
GGAAGACGGGAGGGAGAAGGTGGGGGGCGGGGATGGGAGCTCGGAGAGCGGAGGGGGCTCTATTTTTCATTGATTTTTTGAATCTCGGTTCCTCTTGACAAACCGCGCGCTTGCGTGTATCATTCTTTTAGAGCTTTTAGAGTCTTCAAAAGCGGCGACCGCCGAGGCCGCCGGACAATGCAGCAGCGAAAGGAAACCGATATGCAGATCAAGCCGCAGTATACCGAGATCAAGAAAACCACGATTCCCGACGTGTTTAACGAGGGCGAGGTCCTTGCGCTCATTGAGCGCGTGGCCGGCCGCGCCTATGCCGAGCGGGTAACGCTCCGTAGGATCGACTCCGACGGCTTTGACGAATACCGCGTATCCGACGAGGGCGAGGGGATCCTCATCGAGGCCACCTCGGGGGCGAGTGCCGCTTACGGCTTCAACCAATATCTGAAGCGCCGCTGCGGCTACAGCATCGGCATTCTCGCAACGAGCGGTTCCCTGCCCCCGGTGCCGCCCGCCGTCGGCGAGCCGCTTGCCGAGAAGAGCCGCTTCCTCTACCGCTACTTCTTCAACTACTGCACCTTCTCCTACACCTACGCCTTCGATACCTGGGAGGAGTGGGAGAAGACGCTTGACTACATCATCCTCTCGGGCTACAACCTGGTCCTGAACCCGATCGGGATCGAGAGCATCTGGCGGCGCGTTCTGCTCCGCCTTGGGTACAGCGAGGCGGAGGCTGATGCCTTCCTGGCCGGCCCTGCCCATTACGCTTGGCAATGGATGATGAACCTTTCGGGCTGGATGAGCGGCGCGCCCGCCCATTGGTACGACGAGCGGCTCGAGCTTGCCGGGAAGTTCAACACCCGTCTTGCGGCCTTTGGCATCGGGATCGTGGCGGCCGGGTACGTCGGCATGGTGCCCGACGACTTCCCCGAGCATTATCCCGACTCCCGTCTCATTGACCAGGGCAAGTGGTTCGGCTATCACCGCCCCGCCTTTATCCTGCCGTGGGATCCGAACTTTGCCAGGGTCGCCGACCTCTACTACGAGGAGAGCCGCCGCATTGCGGGGGCCGATGCGATCGCCTACTTCTCGGCCGACCCTTTCCACGAGGGGGGCATCTCGGACGGGATCGACCTCAATGCCTTTGCCTCGGCCTGCTACGGCCGTATGTGCCGCGAGCACGAGGGAGCCGTGTGGGTCATTCAGGGCTGGAGCCCGCTCCGCCCCGAGATCCTCCGCGCGATCCCCGACGGCAATCTCCTCGTCGTCAACCTGCGCGGCGCGACCACCGAGCACCGCGAGGGGCTCTTTGAGGGGGCGCCCTGGTGCTACTGTGACGTCTTCACCTTCGGCGGTCAGTATAACTTCCAGGGGGATGCCGAGTCTACCCTCCTTGCGCCGCACGCGCGCCTTGCCGACGGCCTCTCAAACATCACGGGCATCGGGTACATGCCCGAGGGAGTCAACTGCAACGAGATCATCTACGAGATCATCTCGGAGAACGCCTATGGCGACGGCTATGCAAGCCTTGAGGACTTCCTCCGCTTTTATATCACCACCAAGTACGGTACGTGCGACGAGGCTCTCGTCGGGGCGTGGGCGGTGCTCTGCCGTCGCGTCTTGGACGGCAAGCAGCTGATCAGCGGCGAATCGGCGCTGTGCGCCCGCGCAACGCTCGAGACGACCCACACCTCGCGCTGGTCGGTCGAGCCGAATCCCTTTGTGGATCAGACGCCCCTCCTTGACTTTATCCGCACGATGCTGGCGCGCTACGATGCCCTCGCCTCCCATGCGGCCTACCGAAAGGATCTCATGGAGGCCACGCGCCAGGCGATCAGCAATCTCTCGTGGTATTACGTGGAGATGCTGCGGAGGAGCTACACCGAAAAGGATCTTGACGGCGTATCGGCCTACGGGGCAGGGCTCCTCTCGCTCTACGACCTGCAGAGCGCTGTTGTCGGCACCGACCGTGACATGCTCCTCGGCACCTGGCTCGAGAAGGCCAAGCGCCTCGGGGCGACCCCCGCCGAGCGCACCTACTTTGAATGGACGGCGCGCACCCAGATCACCCTCTGGGCGAATGAGACGGCCTCCGAATACTTCCACGACTATGCGGCGAGAGAGTGGCAGGGGCTCCTCGAGGACTTCTACCGTCCGCGCTGGGAGGTCTTCCTCTCGCGGCTCGAGCTTTCGCTCCTCACGGGCACCAATCTCCCGACGGTACAGCACTATCACGAGGAGGTGCCCTTCCTCTACCGGAGGACCGCATACCCCACAGCACCCACGGGCGATCTCAAGGAGGCCGCGACGGCCGCACTCCGCCACATCGAGAGCGTCAAGGTGGAGACGGTAGCGGCACAAGAGAGCCAGGCCTCCTTCGCCGACAAGGTCTTTGCCGACACCGAGCTCGGGGGCGAATAAGTCTCCTCCCCGGAAACACAGCACGGCGCACCCAAGAGGTGCGCCGTGTTTTTTGTTGGCCACAGGCCGTTTTATATGGTTTTATTTACATTTTTCTCCGATAAGCGGGCGCGTTGCGCGGAATTTCAGCAAAAGCGCCGCCATCCCCCACGCACCGCCGAGGGCGAAGATCACCACGATCGGCACCTGGAGATAGGGGCTCATCACGCCGTTCATCAGCGTGACGGCGATATAGACGAGCTGCTGGTGGAAGAGGTAGATCGGCATACTGCACCGAGAGAGGTGCAAAAAGAGGGGGCGCTCCCATCGCACGCAAAGGGCGAGGCGGCGGAGCGAGAGGTAGGCCGCGAGGGCGCCGCCCGTGGTGACGGCAAACTGCAGAAGCCGCAAAAGCGGCGCAAGGGAGGCGCCGAGCGAGAGCGTCCTGAGATACTCCCAAAGGGCAAAGAGGGCGATGTGCACCAACGGGGGGATCGGTGCCGGGATGCGCAGAAGGAGGGCGGGAAGACGGGCATCCTTATACTGCCGCAAAACGAACCCGAGCCAGAAGACGGGGAGATAGGCAAGGGCGTTACGCAGGCCGTAATAGCCGAGGAAGGACCAGGGGAGGGCGATCGAGGCGACATAGGAGGCCAGCACGAGGGCGGCTCCCATGAGGGTGTGCTTACGGAAAAAGCCGGCGAGCGGATAGACGATCAGAAAGACCCAGAAGAGCATCAGGAGGAACCACAGCTGACTTGCCGATCTCCCGAGCACGTATTTGTCGATGAGCTCGGATGCTTGGCAACGGAAGAAGAACCAATGGAAGGGCGCGACCCACACAAGCGCGACAAAGGCGTAGGGCACGAGCAGGCGCTTGGCCTTCGTGAGGAGAAAGCTGCCGTAGGTCGGGTATTTGCCGCACTCGATCCGGCTGTAATAGAAGAGATAGCCCGAAACGAGGGCAAAGCCGTAGATATGGAAGGTATTCATCCAGCGCGCAAGGTAGGTCAGGGGGCGGCTGACCTCGGCAGGGTCGCCCGTGAACCAGGTGCCGCTGAAGAAAAGGATGGCGTGGTAAAGGAGGACGGTGAGCATCAGAATCGTCTTTATAAAGGTGCAGGCCGTAAGCTCGCGGTCGCGCGGTGCTGTCATGGGGCATCCTCCTTTCTTTCCTTTTTATGATATCACATCCCTCGCGGGAAAGCAAGGTTTTAAGAAAAGAGGGGACCGCGCCGAGGGCGCCTTCCCTTCTTTTCTTATTCAACGAGCTTAAGCCAACGGTTCTGGCAGTGGGTGTCACGCAGGAAGTCGATCGCCGAGGCCGAGGTCCCGAGCTCCCTCTCGCCGAGGAAAGAGCCGTTCATCTCAACGTACCAGCCATTCGGATCCCTGAAGATCAGCTCGGTAAGGCTCTCGCAGCATCCGACGACCTGACCGCCGAGCAGGGTAACGCCCGTGCCGATGGTCACGCTCCGGAGCGCCTTGGAATTGAAGAAGCACCAGCTGCCGACCGTGGTAACGCTGTCGGGGATCACGACGCTCGTAAGCCCCGTCTCGCTGAAGGCGTTATCCCCAAGGCTTTCGAGTCCCTCGGGGAGGGTGATGCTCTCAAGCGCCGAGCAGCCGGCAAAGGCGTATTCCCCAATGCGGACGAGCGCTGTCGGCAGGGTCACGCTATGCAGAGTAGTGCATCCACAGAAGGCGAAGGCGCCGATCGCGGTCACGTTGGCAGGGAGGGTGAAGGAGGTGGCGCTATTCGCCGGGGCGTAATAGCAGAACACCGTGCCATCCTTTGAAAAGAGGTTGCCGTCAACGCTAAGGAAGGAGGAATTCTCCTCGTGCACGTGGACCGCCTCCATGCTGTCACAGCTATCAAAGATCCCACGCCCGAGGGTGGTGAATCCCTTGCCGAGAGTGACCTCGGTCAGCTTGTCACAGCGCGAGAAGATGAAGTCCCCGAGACTCTCCACCGAATCGGGAAGGACCAGGGAGGTGAGCGCGCAGCCGGTAAAGGCGGAGGCGCCGATCGAGCGCAGCCCCGAGGGGAGGACGATCTCGGTCAGCTCACTGCATCCCGCGAAGGCCCCCTCGTCGATGAAGGTCACGGTATCGGGAAGGACGATCTTTGTGGCGTGGCGGTAGCTGAGAGCCGACATGCCGATGGCGCGGACCTCAAGCCCCTCGTGATGCGAGGGAACGTGGATCTCGTTGCTGCGGCATCCGGCGGAGCCCGAAACGATGTAGTATTCCTCGTCGTCGGAGAGGGTGAAGGTCAGCCCCTCCGCGGCCGATGCGCCGCACGCCGAGCAGATACCGTCCGCCCCGAAGGGGTGGATGTCCGGGGTGGGCTCAAGCTCGGTATAGGTGCTGTAGGAGCAGAGCGCGCACGTTTCGTAATCCATCCAGCCGGCGGCATTGCAGGTCGGTTTCTTGCCGTCATGCTTGATCACCCGGTGCTGAGGCAGCAGGGTGGAGGATTCGGTATAGCCGCAGGCGCAGACAAGATCCTTCTGTCCCTCCTCGGTGCAGGTCGGGGCCTTGACGATGTGCTCGGTAAAGGAATGGACGTGAGCCCCTCCGTCCTCGGTGGTGGTCACAGCCGTCGTTCCCCCGTCGTCGGTGCCCGAGAGGGCGCCAAGGTCGACGAGATCGCAGGCGGAGAGAAGGACGACCAAAAGGCCGAGACAGAAAAGAACGGTAATTTTTGATACCTTACGCATAAAATTCTCTCCTTATTAAAAACTGTACCCCCATTATATACCCTTCCTTTCAAAAAAGCAAGCCTCCGGCGATCGCCCGGCCATGGAGGCGAGCGAGGTATCCCTTGGGAGTTTTCATAAGTGTTCTTTTCTAACCCCTATCCAAGACTTTCGCAAAGTGGGATACCCACCTTGCGATAGAAGATTATTCGTTATATTCAATATCAAAATAATTCAAAAGTGCTTTATAGGTGTCCTGACCATCAAGGCAGGTTTCGACAAGAAAGCCCTGCTCACTATTCCATT
>JAZSGE010000076.1:0-27645 GCA_045532575.1 Eubacteriales bacterium
AAACCTGCTCATAAACAACAAAATATTAAGAAAACTAAGGCTTAAAAAAGTATCGAGTGTTCTAACAAAACTCAGTTTCGTTATGAACACTCGATATGGTCTGAGTGACAAGACTTGAACTTGCGGCCTCTACCACCCCAAGGTAGCGCGCTACCAACTGCGCCACACCCAGATCCTTGCAAAGCGTACCTAGTATAGCACATTGATTCCGAAAAGTCAAGTCCTTTTTCGGCTTTTTTAGAAAGATTTTCTCTGCTTCTCCTTGTATTCGCAGGAAGTTTGTGGTACAATAGGTGTGATCGACCGTTGGCGGCGCGGGCAGAGAAGCCCCGGGGAGAAAGGGACCCCCTCCTTCCCCACGCCGGACGGCGCCCGGGCAGTGCATTTCTGACGAGGGCGCTTTGCCGAATCTCTTTCATTAGGAGGCCCACAATGGCACAGAACAAGGACAAATTCTACATCACCACCGCGATCGCGTACTCTTCGCGCAAGCCGCACTTCGGCAACACCTATGAGGTCATCATGACCGATGCCGTGGCGCGCTTCCAGCGTCAGATGGGGCGTGACGTCTTCTTCCTCACGGGGACGGACGAGCATGGCCAGAAGATCGAGAACCTCGCCGCCGAGGCCGGCATCTCGCCCCAGGCGTACGTTGACGGTGTGTCGGGCGAGATCCGCCGTATCTGGGATCTGATGGGCGCAAGCTACGATAAATTCATCCGTACGACCGACGATTACCATGTGCGCTCGGTCGAGAACATCTTCAAGAAGCTCTACGACAAGGGCGATATCTACAAGGGCTATTACGAGGGCTGGTATTGCACGCCCTGTGAGTCCTTCTTTACCGACACGCAGGCCGAGGGCGGCATCTGCCCCGACTGCGGCCGTCCCGTGGAAAAAACGCGCGAGGAAGCCTACTTCTTCCGTATGAGCAACTACGCCGACCGCCTGATGGCGTACATCGACGAGCACGTCGAGTTCATCGAGCCCGAGGGCCGCAAGAAGGAGATGCTCAACAACTTCTTGAAGGCGGGTCTCCAGGATCTCTGCGTCTCGCGCTCCTCCTTCAAGTGGGGCGTTCCCGTGCCCTTTGACACGCGCCACGTCATCTACGTCTGGATCGACGCGCTCTCGAACTACATCACCGCCCTCGGCTATGACCCCGCCAACGAGCGCCAGCCCGAGCTCTTCCGGAAGTATTGGCCCGCCGAGGTCCACGTGATCGGCAAGGACATCCTCCGCTTCCACACGATCTATTGGCCGATCCTTCTGATGGCGCTGGATCTGCCCCTGCCGAAGAAGGTCTTCGGCCACCCGTGGTTCAATTCGGGCACCGACAAGATGTCGAAGTCGCGCGGCAACGTGATCTATGCCGACGAGCTCGCCGAGGACTTCGGCGTTGACGGCGTGCGCTATTTCGCGCTCTCCGAGATGCCCTACGCCGCCGACGGTAGCATCACTTACGAGAACGTCATTAACCGCTACAATACCGACCTTGCCAACAACCTTGGCAACCTCGTCAACCGTACGCACGCGATGACGAAGAAGTACTTTGACGGCATTGTCCCCGCCCCGACGGCGAAGGAGCCGCTCGATGACGAGCTGATGGCCGCCGTTGCCGAGGCCGTCACCAAGTCGCGCGAGCTGATGCAGTCCTTCCATATCGCCGACGCTCTGGATGCCATCTTCTCGATGCTCCGCCGCGCCAACAAGTATATCGACGAGACCATGCCCTGGGCGCTGGCCAAGGACCCCGACAAGCGCGAGCGCCTCGGGACCGTCCTCTATAACCTCCTTGAGACCATCCGCACGGCAGCCGTCCTTCTTACGCCGCATATCCCGACGACGGCAGAGAAGATCTTTGCCCAGCTCGGCACCGAGGCGACCGCGTACGAGACGGTAACCGCCTTCGGCGCGCTTCTTTCCGGGAAGCCTCTCGGCGAGGCGGCCCCCCTCTTCGCCCGTATCGACGAGGCCGCCTTCTTCAAGAAGCTAGAGGAACGCGAGGCCGCCAAGGCCGCCCCTGTGGCCGAGGAGCCGGCCCCCGAGGTCGAGCATGAGGCCGAGATCAAGATCGACGCCTTTGCCGCGGTTGAGCTCCGCTCGGCCAAGGTCCTCGCCTGCGAGCCCGTGCCGAAGGCCAAGAAGCTCCTGAAGCTCCAGGTCGACCTCGGCTATGAGCGGCGCCAGATCGTCTCGGGCATTGCGAAGTTCTATAAGCCCGAGGATCTTATCGGTAAGACGGTCGTCGTGGTCGCGAACCTCGCGCCTGCTACCCTCTGCGGCGTTGAGAGCCGCGGTATGCTTCTCGCCTCGGGTGAGGAGGATGTCCGTGTGGTCTTCCTTGATCCCGCCGTTAAGCCCGGAGAGCGGATCCACTGATGCGCCTCTTTGACACCCACGCCCACTATTGGGATCCCCGCTTTTGCGACGAGCTCGGCACTGCCGAGCTCGATGCGCTTCTCGGGGAGCTGTTGTCGGGGGACGTGCCGCACATCGTCAACGTGGCAACCGACCCCCGGTCGGCGCGTCTTGCCATCGCTATGGCCGACCGCTATGAGGGCATGCTGACCGCCCTTGGGATCCATCCGAACGACGGGCAGGCTCTCCCCGATCCCGAGGAGGCGCTCCGCGAGATCGAGGCTCTGCTTTCTACCCCTGCCTCGCACGCTGTGGCCCTTGGCGAGATTGGCCTTGACTACCACTATGACGACACCGACAAGCCGAAGCAAAAGGCCTTATTTCGCGCCCAGATGGCGATGGCCGAGCGCCTCTCGCTCCCCGTTGTGATCCATGACCGCGATGCCCACGGCGATTGCTTCGATATCGTGTGTGAGTTCCCACGCGTCCACGGCATCTTCCACAGCTATTCGGGGAGCGCCGAGATGGCGCGCGATCTCGCAAGGCGCGGGTATTACATCTCCTTCTCGGGTACCGTGAGCTTTAAGAACGCCGCACGCGTACGCGAGGCGGCCGCCGCCGTTCCCTACGATCGGCTTCTCATTGAGACCGATTGCCCCTACCTTGCCCCCCACCCTTACCGCGGCAAGCTCAACCATTCGGGCTATCTTCCCTATACGAACGAGGCCCTGGCCGAGGCTGTCGGCCTCTCCCCCGAGGACTGCGCCGCCCTCACCTATCGGAATGCCTGCCGGGTGTTCGGACTGTAAGAAAAAAGGATAACGAAGCGATCGTTATCCTTTTTTTGTTGTAAAGTTTTGTTGCCAAATTTGACAAAACGCGTGGGGTGTTGATCACCGCCCTCTTTTCTTGGCTGCGAATGCGGCAAAGGAACAGGCGAGGATCGCAAGAAGAAAGGGGATGCCGAACAAGAGCCCTACGCTCCATGGTGCGCTGTTGCCGGGGGCATAGCGGAGAAGAGTGCAGTGATAGGTCACGACAATGCACATACAGTTTGTCAATGCTACGGCAAGCGCCGCGAAGATCGTTGATAGCTTTTTCATGGAAGCCTCCTATTTACGCTTTATGCTTTTTACAAGTGTCACAGCCCCGACCACGACAAGTAATGCCGAGAGAAGCAGGGCGATACCGATGCCGTCGAGCATGATGACCGAGGACTCGGCGATCCGATCGGCGGTTCCTGAGCCAAACACTGCGATAGCGCCAAGGACGATGAGAGCGGCACATCCAAGGAGGGCGAACACAAGCCCGAGGATCCCGAGGAGCCGCCGGCCTTCGCCGCTGGTTCTGACGGGAAGTGCACCCGCCGGGTCATCCACCGTTTCCTTTAGCAAATAATCAACGCTGACATCGAAGAGCTCGCTGTATTTTTGCAGCATGGCGGCATCGGGGGCCGTTGCCCCGTTTTCCCATTTGGAAATGACCTGCCGCGAGCAGCACAGGCGCTCGGCAAGCTCCTCCTGAGACCATCCCTGCGTACGACGCAGGCGGTACAGCTTTTCCGATAGTAACATACCTACCTCCTTACACCTTAAGTATACCGGTGCCGGCGGCTATTGTCTATCCATGACCGTAGGCAATTCCGCCACAAGCGATACCATTCACCGCCCTTGACGGTGAATGCCATTCCCTTGGCTAATAGTATTATAGCAAAGTTCGGAGTAGGATTCAAGCGGCCTGCCAAGCGAAAAGCCCGACCCCGTCGGTGTCGGGCTTTTCTGTTTTATGCCGTGCCTTGGGGCGTCATCTCTCTTTTGCCCTTCTTCCTTCGTTGGCGCTTCTCCCACTCCGCAAGGACCCGTCCCTCGGGCGTGATGCGCTCCCATATCGCCTCGTAATAGAGGCGGCGCCCACGGTGCGAGAGGATGACCTCGCGTTTCACCTTGATTCCCTCGGCGAGCGGAGAACAGACGGCGGCAAGCTCAAGGCGATACGGTCGATGGGTAAAGCGGCGGCGCGGGTCGCTTGATGCCTCATAGCGTGCCTTGGCACGCGGAAAGAGAAGAGTACGTCCAATTTCAAGTGCTCCCGCTGCCATGCGGTCATAAAAGGCATTGACCGCCGCCGCCCCCCGCTCTTCGCCCTCGGCATGGGGGAGACGGATAGTCACCTCGGCATGCACCACGCCCCCCTCGGCGAAGGTCTCGACCTTCCGCGCTTTTGCCGTGATCTCCATTGGCACCCCTCCTTTTTTGCTACCATTCTATGCGGAGGAAGAGAAGAAAAGAACCGGGCAAACCGCCAAGCATGGTAGAAACGATTATATAATCAGTTTTGGCTTGGAAGTCGTTGAAAAATAAGGAAAAAACAGAAAAACACGAAAAAGCGACAATAAAAAATTCTGAAAATTTTCAAAAATCCAAAAAATGCGATGATGATGCCACCTTTTTAATGAAAACAAGAAAAAACCGCCGTTTTGGCGGTTTTTCTTGTGCGATTTCTTTATTATTCGCAGGCGGCGAGGTAGGCCTCCTGCCCGGGGGAGAGGGTGTCGATCGCAAGCCCCATGCCGGCGAGCTTGCGCGCGGCGACCTCGCGGTCGATCTCGGCAGGGACACGGTAGACGCGCGGCGCGAGCGTCTCCTTATTGAGGAGCAAAAACTCAAGGCTCTTCGCCTGGATGGCGAAGCTCATATCCATGATCTCGGCCGGGTGGCCGTTGCCGGCGGCGAGATTCACAAGGCGCCCCTCGGCCAGGAGATTGAGGGTGCGGCCGTCGGGCATCTCGTAGCCCATGATGTTCGGCTTGCGCTCATAGACGCGCACCGCCGCTTTCTCAAGTGCGACCTTGTCGATCTCTACATCAAAGTGCCCGGCATTCGAGAGGAGGACGCCGTTCTTCATCACGGCAAAGTGCTCGGCGCGGATGACATCGCGGCAACCGGTCAGCGTGATGAAGAGATCACCGCGCGGCGCGGCCTCCTCCATCGGGCAGACGTCAAAGCCGTCCATGGCCGCCTCGATGGCCTTGACGGGATCGATCTCGGTCACAATGACCTTGGCACCGAGTCCCTTGGCGCGCATCGCGGCGCCCTTGCCGCACCAGCCGTAGCCGGCGATAACGACGGTCTTGCCCGCAATGATAAGATTGGTGGTGTTCATAATGCCATCGAAGGTCGATTGGCCTGTGCCGTAGCGGTTGTCGAAAAGGTGCTTGCAGTCGGCATCGTTGACGTCCACCATCGGGAAGCGCAGTCCGCCCTGCGCCTCACGTGCCAAGAGGCGGTGGATGCCCGTGGTGGTCTCCTCGGCACCCCCGATCAGACAGTCGCCATAGGCCTCGGCCTTCCCGTGGAGGAGCGAGGTGAGGTCGCCCCCGTCATCGATCATCAGATGCGGATGCGAGGCGAGAACGGCGAGCAGATGCGCCTCGTATTCCTCGGCACTGACCCCGTGCCGCGCAAAGACGTGAACACCGCGCTCGGCAAGGGCCGCCGCCACGTCATCCTGCGTTGAAAGCGGATTGCAGCCGGTGGCATAGACCTCGGCGCCTCCGGCCGCCAACACGGTGGCGAGATAGGCGGTCTTCGCCTCGAGATGGATCGACATGGCAATACGGAGACCGCGGAAGGGCTGTGCCTCCTTGAACTCCTCGGCAATGCCGGAAAGGACAGGCATATAGGCGCTGACCCAGTCGATCTTTTTGTGCCCGCTCGGTGCGAGCGAGGGATCCTTGATGTCCATAAAAAAGCCTCTTTCCGCCACACCCTATGAGGAATGCGGCATATATGTAAGGTGTTGTTTACAATGGCGTGTGGCACAAACCGGCCCTTTGCATACAATGGGAAGGTAGAAGGGAGAGTGCTTATGCTGGTAACAGGAGACTACAACCGTGAACGGGCACGGGCCTACGCCGAGCGGTGGGCCTTTGATCGCAATCCCCTCTTTGCCGATTATACGGGCATTGGGGGGAACTGCACCAATTTTGTGTCGCAGTGTGTCTATGCAGGCAGCTGCCGTATGAATTTCACTCCCGTCTTCGGGTGGTACTATATCGACTCGAATGACAGGACGGCCTCCTTCACGGGAGTGCGGTATTTTTACAATTTTCTGATAGGGAACGAGGGGGTCGGCCCCTTCGCTACCGAGTCGGATGCCGACGGGATGGAGATCGGTGACGTCATCCAGCTCGGGCGCGAGGCGGATGGGTACTATCACACCCTGCTGGTCGTCGGGCGTGATGGGGACGGCGGCCTCCTTGTGGCGGCGCAGTCGGACGATGCCTTTGATCGGCCCCTTGCCACCTACACGTATGAGTTTGCGCGCTTCCTCCATATTGTGGGGGTGCGCTTCTCGGTCGGGGGGATCGGCGATTGCTACGCTCCCCTCCTTGCGGGAGAGGAGCTGAAGATCGAGGGGAGCGGCACGTATATGCCGGGCGAGGTGCCGCCGGTCACAGAGTGAGCTCGTAAAGGGCGAGCAGCTCCTCCTCGAGCGCCTCGCGCTCACGGTCAAGCTCGGCGGCGCGCAGGTAGTCGCTGGCGGCCTCGCCGAAGAGCTCTTCCTTGATGGCCTCCAGCCGCGCCTCGATCTCGGGGACACGGCGCTTGGCGGCCTCAAGACGCCGCTCGTCACTCCGCTTCTTGGCGGCCTCGCGCTTTCTCTGCTCGTAATCCTCGCGGCGCGCCTCCTTTCCTTCCTCAGGCGGTCGCTCGGTCGGTGCCTCGCTCTTGCGGAGGGCACGGAGGGTAAGATAGGTCGCGTACGGATTTTCGCTTTCGCCAAGCGGATAGTCGCGCGCACCGTCGGGCGAGAGCTCAAGGATGCGCGTGGCCACGCGGTCGATAAAATAGCGGTCGTGCGATACGGCGAGGATCGTGCCGGGGAAGTCGTCAAGCGCGGCCTCAAGAGCCTCGCGCGAGGCAATGTCGGGGTGGTTGGTGGGCTCGTCGAGGACGAGAAGATTGACGCTCCGCAGGATCAGCTTGCAGAGCGTAAGCCTCGCCCGCTCGCCACCCGAGAGGTCACCGACACGCTTGAAGACGTCATCCCCCGTGAAGAGGAAGGAGGCAAGCGAGGTGCGCAGCTCGGTATTGGTCATGGCGGGATAGGCGGCAGCCAGCTCGTCAAGCACGGTGCTGTCCTCGTCAAGACGGCGGTTCTCCTGATCGTAGTACCCGATCTCGACATTGTAGCCGAAGTCGATCCGTCCTGCGGTGCGCTCAAGGCCCCCGACAAGCAGCTTCATCAGGGTGGACTTGCCACACCCGTTGTCACCGAGGAAGAGGACACGCTCGCCGCGGCGGACGGCGAAGGAAAGATCGGAAAAGAGGGGGGTGCTCCCGGGGTAGGCGAAGGTCAGGCGGCGGACCGTGAGGACCTCCTCACCCGAGGTCTCGCTACGGAAGGCGAGGCGGATATTCTTCTCGGGGGCCTTGACCGCCTCCACGCGATCGATGCGGTCAAGCTGCTTCTGCTTGGCGCGGATCGTCACAAAGTTGTGAGCCTGGCCGCAACGGCGCTGGAATTCGATGTTCGCCTCGATTTTGGCGATCTCCTTCTGCTGTTCCTTGTAGCGGCGGGCCCTCGAGGCGATCTCCTCGGCCTCGAGCAGACGGTATTTGCTGTAATTACCGGGGAAGAGTCGTGCCTCGCCGCGCAAGAGGAGGAGGGTCTTGTTCGTCACACGGTCGAGAAAATAGCGGTCGTGCGAGATGACGAGGACGGTCTTTTTGTAGGCGGCCAGGAAGTCCTCGAGCCATTCGAGGGCCGAGGCATCCAGGTGGTTGGTGGGCTCGTCCAGGAGCAGAATGTCGGGCTCGGTCACCACAAGGCGCGAAAGGACAAGCCGCGTGGCCTGCCCCCCCGAGAGGGTGGCGATGGGGCGGGAGAGCTCCTCCTCGGCAAAGCCCATACGGAGAAGGGTCGAGCGGCAACGGCCGCGGACAGCGCCCCCCTCGGCCTCGCGGTAGCGGCGGTGGGCCTCCTCGAGGGCGGCGCTCTTCCCGGCAACGGTGACGGGATCGGTGGCGGTGGCAAGCTCCTCCTCGAGGAGCGCGATCTCATCCTCAAGGGCGAGGATGTCCGAAAAGGCCTCGTAGAGATACTCGAGCGGCGTCATCTGCGAGGCGCGGGAGGAGAGCGCCGTATTCTGTGAAAGGTACCCGAGCGACTTCTCCTTCGCTAAGAACACACTCCCACGGTCGGCCTCGTACTCTCCGAGGAGAACGCGAAAAAGCGAGGTCTTTCCCGCCCCGTTCGAGCCGATGATACCAAGGCGGTCGCCCTCGTTCACCGAGAAGGAAACGTCGGAAAAAATGACCTCGTCACCGAAGGACAGCGTCAGCCCGGAGGCACTCAGTACGGTCATAGGGGGTCTCCAATAAAGGTAAAGTGTTTTTTACAAAAAATGATTTACGTCCGCTCTCTGCGAAGAATTTCCAGCAATTTCTCGAAATTCTCGGGCAGGGGGCTCTCAAAACGGAGCCATTCGCCCGTCGTGGGATGCGGGAGCGTCAGGGCGGCGGCGTGCAGGCATTGCCCTTCAAGGAGGGCGGCGTGGCGCCGCTCAAAGGGCGTGCGGCCTCCACCGTAGACGGTGTCGCCGATGAGGGGATGCGAAAGGTGCGACATATGCACGCGGATCTGGTGCGTGCGCCCCGTCTCGAGACGGAGCAAAAGGTGGGTGATGCCACCAAAGCGCTCAAGGACACGGTAGTGCGTGATCGCCTCGCGTGCCTTGCCCTGTCCTTCACGGAGGACGGCCATGCGCTTTCTGTCGACAGGGTGGCGGCCGATCGGGAGATCGACGGTCCCCTCGTCATCGGCAAAGCCGCCCGTCACCAGGGCGTGATACTCGCGGCGCACGTCATGCACCTCGAGGGCGGCCGCCAGGGCGCGGTGAGCGGCATCGTTCTTGGCGACCACGAGAAGGCCGCTCGTTTCCTTATCAATGCGGTGGACGATGCCCGGGCGCTCGATGCCGCCAATGCCCGAGAGAGACCCGTGGCAATGGTGGAGAAGCGCGTTGACAAGCGTCCCCGTCGGATTGCCGGGGGCGGGGTGCACCACCATCCCCTTCGGCTTATTGACAACGACGATATCCCCGTCCTCGTAAACGATGTCGAGCGGAATATTCTCGGGGAGGACCTCGCTTTTTGTCGGCTCCTTGAGGGTAAGGCTCACCTCGTCACCGGCAAGGAGCAGATAGCTCCGCTTTTCGGGGTGGCCGTTGACAAGGACGGCTCCTTCCTCGATGAGGCGCGCCGCCGCCGAGCGCGAAAGGTCGGGGCGCTGAGCGAGGAAGGCATCGAGGCGGAGGCCGACTGCCTCGTCTTCAATTCTGTGTATCATGGCTGTCATCGGCGGAAGACTCGCCCTCGGCGGTCTCGTCCAGGTGGCTGGCTGCCTCGCGGACGGCATCGGCGGCCGCATCCAGAAGGGCACTGCCGGCGGCACTCTTGGCGGCGGCCGACTCGCGCCTCATATCGAGGATGGCGGCAAGGAAGAAGAGCGCGGCGCCGACACAAACAAAGCTGTCGGCCCCGTTGAAGACGGCGAAATTAATGATGCGGAAGTCGATGAAGTCGATCACATAGCCGAGCGCCAGACGGTCGATCATATTGCCGATCCCGCCCGAAAGGATCAGGGAAAGCGAGATGAGCGAGAGACCGTCACGGATCTTGGTAAGACAAAGGAAGACGATGATCGCGACAATGGTGATGCTCGAGACCACAAGGAAGACCCAACGTCGGTCGGCCAGCATACCAAAGGCGGCACCGCGGTTATGGATATACGTGATATGCAGAACTCCTTCCAGGAGAGGAATGCTCTCGCCAAGCGTCATCGTAGTGGCCACGAGCCACTTCGTCAGCTGATCGACAAGGATCCCGATGACGGTCACGAGGAGGCAAAGGAGCTTCGGATAGCGGCAATTGTGCATAAAGGACCTCATAGGACGGGAAGAAATGTGGAAAGCATCGAGAGGAGCAGGAAGGTAACGAGGAAGGGAATGTCGATCGGCGAGCGCCGTGTGAACTCAAAGCGGTCAAGGAGGGCACGGACAGGGCCGATGGCAAACTCTGTGACTGTGGTCACAAAGGCACGGAAGGGCCCCTCGCGCCCCGAGGAGGGCGGAAACCAGGAGAGGATGGCCCGGATGAGCATAAGCAGCTCAAGCGCGTGCACAAAAAGGGCCACGGTCCTCGCAAGGATGGCGATAAGGAGGCGCATGGTCTCAGTCGTCATCCCCGGCGGCCGAGAACATCGCCGCCACGGGATCGGTGGGGAGCACGGGCTCCTCCAAAGGCTCGGTGGGAACACGCACGGGGGCGCTTTCGCGTACCGCCTCCTCGGCCTCCTCGACATCGGCCAGGGAGACGCTGTGGGGGGTCACGATAAAGGTGGCGTCCCCTGCGATCTTTTTCATGCTTCCATCAAGGGCGTAGGTCACACCGCTGATGAAATCGAGGAGGTGGCGGAGCGCATCCCGCTCCATCATCTCAAGGTTCATGACGACCGTGCGCCCCGCCATCAGCTCATCGGCGATCAGGGGGGCATCGGAAAACTTCTCGGGGCGCATCACCTTCAGGCGGATGGCGGTGCGCGCCGTGCTGACGGGCTTCGGCGCTTCCTTGACGGGAGCGGCGGATTTACGGAAGAAAGGCATAGGAGACCTCCTTATGTAGCGGTGTTTTTTCTGAAAAGAGTACGCCCGACACGGACGTGGGTGGCGCCCTCCTCGGCCGCGACCTCGTAGCTGTCGCTCATCCCCATCGAGAGGAGGGGGGAGGGAGGAAGGAGCCCTGCGGCCGCCAGGCGCTCGGCGGCTTCTCTTGTCAGGGCAAAGTAGGGGCGGTAGTCCTCGGGGTCCTCGCAGTCGGGCCCCATCGTCATTAGCCCGAGAGGGGCGATGTGGGGGTAGTCCTTCAGGGCGGCGGCAAAGGCATCGACCTCCTCGGGGAGAAGCCCTCCTTTGGCCTCCTCGCGGCCCGAGTTGACCTCGATGAGTGCACCGACCGTGACCCCCTTCGCCGCGGCGCGCTTTTCGATCTCGGCGGCAAGCCGCAGGGAGTCAAGCGATTGGATGAGGGCGGCCTCTCCGACCACCGTCTTCACCTTGTTGGTCTGCAGATGGCCGATCAGGTGGATCTCGGTGGGGTAGCCTCCCTCGGCGATCAGAGCGCGCCGCACCTCGAAGAGCTGCGGGCGGTTCTCGGCGATGGCCGTGATGCCAAAGGCAAGGAGAGCGCGCACCTCATCGTCGGTCGCACTTTTGGTAACGGCGATCAGCGTGGGCGTGGGGTGATGACCGCGTGCGGCGGCGGCCGCAAGGCGCGAGCGCACACGGTCGAGATTTTCTTGGATGTATGAATATTCGGCAAGTTCGGGTGTCATAGCATTGTCCTTATGATATTTTTACTCACCCTACAGTATACCACAAGCGTGCCCCCGATTGCAAGTCCCATTCGCAAGGAAGGGTGTGCTATTTTTCTGCCTTTTTCAAGAAACCACTTGCCACGGGAAGGAAAATATGCTACAATAACCAAAGTAATAAAGGAGATGTAGCTATGGAGGAGAGGATCAACGCGAGGGAGCTGCCCACCGTGGCGGCGCTCGCCTATCTCGGCGATGCCGTGCACAGCCTGGATATCCGGCGCCGTGCCGTGGCTGCCGGGCTTGCCAAATCGGGGCGCCTGCACGCCTTTTCGGCCGCGATCGTGAACGCGGCGGCGCAGGCCGCGATGCTCACGGCGCTTGAGCCGATGCTCACCGAGGAGGAGCGTGACCTTTGCCGCCGTGCGGCCAACTCCAAGCATCTCCAGCATCCGAAGCATGCGAGCGACCTCGACTACCGCCGCGCCACCGCCCTCGAGGCACTCCTCGGCGCGCACGCCTACCTCGGGAACGAGGAACGCCTCGCCCTGCTTCTTGAAGCCGCGTACAACAGCCTGAAAGGGGAACAGAACCATGATACAGAAAATTAAGGGGACGATGGACATCCTGCCCGACGAAACGCCGCTCTTCCGCAAGATCGAGGCGATCGTCCGCGAGGAGGCCGAGCGCTACGGCTTTGGCGAGATCCGCACCCCCACCTTCGAGAATACCGAGCTCTTTGTGCGCGGTGTCGGCGATACCACCGACGTTGTGCAGAAGGAGATGTACACCTTTGCCGACCGCGACGAGAACCGTTCGATCTCGCTCCGCCCCGAGGGAACCGCCTCGGTCGTGCGCGCGCTCATCGAGAACGGCCTCCATGTGGCCGCCATGCCGCAGAAGTTCTACTACATCATCAACTGCTTCCGTCACGAGGCACCGCAGGCCGGCCGCAGCCGTGAATTCTTCCAGTTCGGCACCGAGACCTTCGGGAGCGTGTCGCCCGCGGCGGATGCCACGGTCATCGCCGTTGCCGCTTCGGTGCTCGACCGCCTTGGTCTCAAGGGGGTCAGCCTGCACCTCAATTCGATCGGGTGTAAGGCCTGCCGCCCCGCCTACCGCGAGGCGCTTGTCGGCTACTATTCGTCGAACGAGGGCACGCTGTGCGACACCTGCCGTGACCGCCTCGGCCGCAATCCCCTCCGCCTGCTCGACTGCAAGAACCCCGAGTGCGCCGCCTTAGCGCCGAAGGCTCCCCGTACCGTCGATCACCTCTGTGAGGACTGCGCCGCCCACTTTGCCGATCTTTGCGCTATGCTGGATGCCATGGGCATCTCCTATACCGTCGATCCCTCGATCGTGCGCGGCCTCGACTATTACACCCGTACCGTCTTTGAGTTCATTGCCGACGGCATCGGCGCTCAGAGCACGGTCTGCGGCGGCGGCCGCTATGACGGGCTTGTCGAGTCGCTCGGCGGTCCCGCCCTCCCCGGCATCGGCTTTGGGATGGGCATCACCCGTCTGATCCTCGCCATGCGTGCCGCCGGCACGGCCGATGTTCCCACCGTCACGCCGCGCCTCTATATCGCTCCCCTCGGCAAGGCCGCCGGGATCAAGGCCATGGCGATCTGCGAGCGCCTGCGCCGTGCGGGCCTCTATGTCGAATGCGATACGATGGACCGCTCGCTGAAGGCGCAGATGAAGTACGCCGGCAAGCTCGGCGCCGCCTTCACCCTGATCCTCGGGGATGCCGAGGTCGAGAGCGGCCGCGCTCAGCTCCGCGATATGCAGTCGGGCGAGCAGACCGAGGTCGATATCGAGACCTTTACGGTGTAAGGCATGATCAGCGCGCTCTTTTCCGGCCGCCCCGCCTCGGGCGAGGGCAGGGAAGCGAAGGAGATGGAGGTCTACGCCCTCCTCGACAGCCTTGGCATCACCTATACCCGTGTCGATCACGATCCCGCCGCCACGATGGAGGATTGCCTCGCGGTCGAGGCGGTTCTCGGCACCGCGATCTGCAAGAATCTCTTTCTCACCAATCGTCAGCATACCGCCTACTATCTTCTCCTGATGCCGGGGGACAAGCCCTTCCGCACGAAGGACCTCTCGGCCGAGATCGGCACGGCTCGGCTTTCCTTTGCTGACGCCGAGGAGATGGAGCGCCTGCTCGGCACGCTCCCCGGCTCGGCTACCGTCCTCGGCCTTATGCATGATAAGGAGCGCGAGGTCGCTCTGCTTATCGACCGCGATATCCTTGCGGCCGATGCGATCGGCGTGCATCCGCTTGTCAATACTGCGAGCCTTGGGATCGCCGTTTCGGATATCCTCAAAAAATTCCTGCCTGCTGTCGGTCATACTTACGAGACGGTCACGCTGTGAGTGAAGAAAAACGCGCCTTGGCGCGTTTTTCTTTTGTCACCTCTTGACAAAACGGTGGGTATATGATATAGTAGAAGCAACTTTCAAAGGCGATGACGGAAGAGGATGCTTGCGAGGAATCCTACAGAGAGTCGGGGGAGCTGGAAACCGACGGAGGGGGCGCAGGATGTCTATGGCTTCCCGAGCCGGGGCGGCGATAGGTAGTCGTCTCCGCGGAGGTGCGGCGTTACGGCACAGGGCTTATAGGAGCCCAAAGAGGGCGCACTGTGTGCGAATTTGAGTGGTACCGCGGATTCTTCCGTCTCAAAGCGTGAGACGGTTTTTTTATTTTAATCTTGTAACTTTCATTTCCGAAGGAGGATATCCCATGAATACACCGAGAATCGAGACCCTTTGCGTCCAGGGCGGCTACAGCCCGAAGAACGGCGAGCCCCGCCAGATCCCGATCGTGCAGAGCACGACCTTCCGCTATGAGACGAGCGAGGATATGGGCAAGCTCTTTGACCTTGAGGCGAGCGGCTATTTCTACTCCCGCCTGCAGAACCCCACCTGCGATACGGTGGCGGCGCGCATTGCAGCGCTTGAGGGGGGCTCGGCGGCGATGCTGACCTCCTCGGGTCAGGCGGCCAACTTCTATGCGGTCTTCAATATCGCCTCCTGCGGTGACCACGTGGTCTCCTCCTCGGCGCTCTACGGCGGCACCTATAACCTCTTCGCCGTCACGATGAAGCGCATGGGCATCGAGTTTACCTTCGTCGCTCCCGACTGCACCCCCGAGGAGCTCGAGGCGGCTTTCCGCCCGAACACCAAGGCGGTCTTCGGCGAGACCATCTCGAATCCCTCGCTCGACGTCTTCGACTTTGAGAAGTTTGCCACGGCGGCGCACGCCCACGGCGTTCCGCTGACCGTGGACAACACCTTTGCCACCCCCATCAACTGCCGTCCCTTCGAGTTCGGCGCCGATATCGTCACGCATTCGACCACCAAGTACATGGACGGTCACGGCTCGGCGGTCGGCGGTGCCATCGTTGATTCGGGTAAGTTCGATTGGCTTGCGCATGCCGATAAGTTCCCGGGGCTCACGACTCCCGACGAGAGCTATCACGGCATCGTCTATGCCGAGAAGTTCGGGCTTGAGGGCGCCTTCATCACCAAGGCGACCGCCCAGCTGATGCGCGACCTCGGCTCCTCCCCCGCTCCGCAGAACGCCTTCCTCCTCGGCCTCGGCCTTGAGAGCCTGCACGTCCGTATGCAGCGCCACTGTGAGAACGCCCTGGCCGTTGCCACCTTCCTTTCAAAGCACCCTGCCGTCAAGTGGGTGCGCTATCCCTCGCTCCCCGGCGACAAGCAGCATGAGCTCGCCATGAAGTATATGCCGAACGGCTCGTGTGGCGTTATCAGCTTTGCCGTCAACGGCGGCCGTGCGGCGGCCGAGCGTGTGATGAAGGAGCTGCGTGTTGCGGCGATCGAGACCCACGTGGCCGATGCCCGTTCCTGCTGCCTGCACCCTGCCAACGCGACCCACCGCCAGATGAACGATGCCGAGCTTGCGGCCGCCGGGATCACGCCCGACCTTGTCCGCTTCTCCTGCGGTATCGAGTCGGCCGAGGATCTCATTGCCGACCTCGACCGCGCACTTTCCTTCGCCTAATCGGCACACCGTAAACAAAACCTGACAAAAACGGAGGATCGCTATGCCGATCAAGATCCCTAACGAGCTGCCTGCCGTCAAAACGCTGGAGGCCGAGAATATCTTCGTGATGACCGAGCGCCGCGCGGCGACCCAGGACATCCGCCCCCTGCGCATCCTGCTCCTTAACCTGATGCCCACCAAGATCGACACCGAAACGCAGTTCTCGCGCCTGCTCGGTAACTCGCCCCTTCAGGTTGAGCTTACCCTCTTGCATACCAAGACCCACAAGGCGAAGAACACCTCGGCCGAGCATCTGCTCACCTTCTACAAGTGCTTTGATGACATCAAGGACGAGAACTACGACGGCCTTATCGTGACGGGGGCCCCCGTCGAGAAGCTCGAGTTCGAGGAGGTCGAGTATTGGGATGAGCTTTGCACCATCCTCGATTGGAGCCGCCAGCACGTCCACAGCACGGTCTTTGTCTGCTGGGGCGCCCAGGCCGCACTCTATCACTTCTACGGCATCGGTAAGCATATGCTGGAGGAAAAGATGTTCGGCGTCTTCCCGCACACCGTGCTGCGCAAAGACATCCCCCTCTTCCGTGGCTTTGATGACGTCTTCTCGGTGCCGCACTCGCGCCATACCATGAGCGATGCCGACGCCATCCGCAAGCATTACGCTCTTACCGTCCTTGCCGAATCCGAAACGGCGGGCATCTTCGCCATTGAGGCCAAGGGAGGACGTGAGATCTTCTTCACCGGCCACCCCGAGTACGATCCGCGCACGCTTGAGCGCGAGTATCTGCGTGATAAGAACCAGGGGCTTCCCATCCGTCCGCCCGAGAACTACTATCCCGGTGACGACGATACGAAGGACCCCGTTGTCACCTGGCGCGGTCATGCGCACCTGCTCTATTCCAACTGGCTGAACTATTACGTCTATCAGACGACTCCCTATGATGTCGAGGAGATCACCTCGCAGAGCTGAGGAGGCCTTTATGAACCACAGCACGCACGATTACAGCTTTCGCAATCGCTCCTTTCATACCACGGGGCGCCTCTTTGCCACGGGAAATCCCGTGGGAGAGGCGCCTTGTGCTCTGAGCGAGGACTTTGAGATCCTTCTGCCGGCAACCGACTCGCGCCTTGCGCACTATTACGCCGCCGATCTTTGCCGCTTCCTTTCGGATGCCTTCGGTCTTTCGCTCCGTGTCCGCTTCCTCGACGATATCGGACAGCATCTCGCCTCGCCGTCGCATACGATCCTGCTCCTCACGGAGGAGAGCGTCTCCCCCTCGCCCCTTACCTCCCCGATGGCCGGGGCGTTTCATATCACCGTCACCGGGGACTCGGTCGTGATCGTTGGGAAGACCGAGCGCGGCACCGCGCAGGGGGTGTATTATCTTGAGGACAGACTGCGCCTTGCGGGCCTTCCGTCCTTAGAGCGCGAGGCGGCCGAGCATGCCCCCCTCTTTTCGCCGCGCATGACGCACTCCGGCACCGAGCTTGATACCTTCCCCGACAGCTACCTTGAGGCGGTGGCTCACGCCGGGATGGATGCCATCATCGTGTATGCGGGGCATCCCGATTCGCACCTGCACGGCTTCCCCGACCCCGACGCCCTTTGGCCGGGAACCGGGCGTGGCTACTGCGATTTTGCGAACCTCGTCTGGCGGGCGGCCGGGTATGGCCTCGATGTGTACGTGTACAGCCAGATGATCTGTGACCGCCATCCCGACGACCCCGATGCCTACGCGTATTACGATGCCTCCTTCGGGCGCCTCTTCCGCGAGGCTCCCGGCCTCCGCGGCCTCATCCTTGTCGGTGAGAGCTTTGAGTTCCCCTCGAAGGATCCGCACACCTGCGGCACGCGCGCTCAAAAGCGGCCGAAGGGAGATACGCGCCCCTCGTCCGGCCGTTATCCGAGCTGTGACTATCCCGAGATGCTCGCCCTTGTCCGTGATGTGTGCCGCGCCTATACGCCCGATGCCGACATCGTTTTTTGGAGCTACAACTTCGGCTGGACGCCGAAGGAGGCGCGCACAGCTCTCATCGAGCGCCTGCCGACCGATATCAGCTACCTTGTGACCTTCGAGGTCTGGGAGCGCCTCCTTGACGAAGAGGGGCGCCGCTACAGCGTGGCCGATTACTCGATCGCCTTCCCGGGGCCCTCGCGCATCTTCCTGGAGGAGGCCGAGGCGGCCAAGCGGCGCGGTCTGCACCTCTATACGATGGGGAACACGGGCGGTAGGACCTGGGACAGCGGCGGAGCGCCGTATCTGCCGACCCCCGGACAATGGCAGAAGCGGTACGAGGCGATCCGCAAGGCGCACGGGGAATACGGCCTTGCGGGGCTTATGGAGAACCACCACTACGGCTGGCTCCCCTCCTTCCTCACGCTGCTTGCCAAGAATGCCTTTATGACGGGCACCCCCTCCGACAGCGAGATGCTCCGCGCGATCGCTGTGCGCGACTTCGGCAAGGAGGCCGAGCGCGCCCTTCGCGGCTTTTCGCTCCTGGATGAAGGGATGTCGCGCGTGATCCCCGCGATGATCGACCAATACGGCCCGTATCGCTGCGGCCCGACCTACCCCCTGCTCTTTACCCAGACGGCGGCCGAGCTCAGGATCCCGAAAAAGCCGTGGGCATGGCATCCCGCCGGAGGCATCTGGAAGCCGATCTATCCCGACGAGATCTTTCAGGACGTCGATAGCACGCTCTTGCGTCTTTTCCGTGTCAGAGAAGCAGCCGATCGCTTCGGTGAGGGGCTTGCCCTTCTTGAGGAGGCGGCACGCCTTGCAGGAGCCGCCCCCGATGCCGAGGCAGCCTCGGTCGTGGCGGTCACGCGCTATCTCTATTGCTCCTGGGTGACGGCCCGTCATGTCATGGAATTCAATATCGCCAAGCGCCTCCTCCTGTGGGAGGGGGACGGCACGCCTCCGCGTGAAGGCGAGCTTCTTGCGGCGATCGGGCTCACGTCCCGCGATCCCGCCGCCCTTGCCGCCTATCTGCGTCGGCGGATCGCCGCCGAGAGGGAGAACGTCACCCTGGCGCTCACCTCTTGGGAGGCCGACAGCAGCATCGGCTTTGAGGCCTCGATGGAATACGTCTTCGACCATGAGAACGCGGCATGGAAGCTCTCGGAGCTTGATCGCACGCTTTCGCTCCTTGATGATCATATGAGAACATAAAAAGCCGTGGGCACTGCCCACGGCTTTTTTAAGTAGCTTATGCCTTGCGGAGGATCAGGGTATCGATCGGGGTATTGGTGTCCGAGCGGACAGAGCGCACCGTCATGGTCGAGCCGTCACCGTCGCTCACCAAGGAGACGTGTGTGTACATCGCGGAGGAGTAGAGAACACCGGCAAAGCATTCGGCCGCCTTCGGGAAGTCCTTTTTCATGTTCTCAAGGGCGTTTTTGGTGATGCCGTAGGCGGGGAAGATGGCCTCAGGCGTTTCGCTGGGAGCGTTTTGGTGAAAGGCGTGATCGAGCGCCGAAGGGACATTATAATGTACAGTCCCCTTTACATTCGTAAGCGAATCAACGGGGTATCCGTTCTCATCCGTCGTCCGCGTGGCGGTGCCATGCTCGGCATTCCCCTCGCCATCAATGGGGTTGGTACGGGAGAAGGCGTGCTGATGCCCGGTGAAAACGATATCAAAGCCGAGGCCGTCGATCAGTCGGTCAAAGACCTCACGCGCCGCCGTCGTCTCCTTGCCGAAGTGGGAGACATAGGAGTAAGCGGGAACGTGGGTGAGGAGGATGCGCCAGCGCGTTTTTGGATGTGCGGCCACCGCCTTTTCCATAAAGGCACGGTGGACCTCCTTTGCGCAGGAGGCGGTATTGCCGCCCGGCGAGACCATAAAGTTGATGCCGACGATCAGCGCATCGCCGCTCTTGAAATAGAAGTTGCCCGAGGAGCAGTCAAGGTAGTGCCCGGAATGCCCGTCATCGTTCGGCATATCGTAAAGGACGTTGTTGATGTCGCCAAGCGGCGCGCCGTCGGGATGGAGGACGGCATCGTGATTGCCGAGGACCGAGGCGAAGGGAATGCGCTTTACCGAGGGGACACTCAGAAATTCAAGATATTCGCGGAAGGCGTAATCGGAGGCGCGCTCGGGCGAGCATTCCGAGGGGTCGGGATAAAAGGCGGCGCCCATATTGGCGACCGAAGCGTTGTCGCCGATGCTCAGAAAGAAGGCGGGGGCACCGTCAAGGGCCTCGGCCTGTGTGAGGGTCCTTTCCCACTTGGTGAGCGCCTTGGTGCCGTCGGGATCCCATTGGTTGACCGCACGGCGGTAGACGTTGATGTGAAGATCGCTGACAAGGAAAAAGCTCTGGGCTTTACCGAGCCCCTCGGGGAGGAAAAAGGTGTGCACCTCGGTGTCAAACGCCGTCTCCGAGCCGACACGGTAGCAATAGGCCGTGCCGGGGAGGAGCCCCTCGACCCGCACCTTGCAGGAGAGGTAGTCTCCCTCGCGCCGCACGGGTGCCGTCGTCCCCTTGACGGTTCGTGAATTTTCTTCGGTGAAGCCGCCATCCTTTTCATAGAGAGAAAGCGGTGCGAGCTGTACGCACGCCCCCTCGGCTCCCTCGTGTGTGAGCCAGACAAAGCGGCGCTCGGTCTCGCTTGCCCCCACCTGCAGGGACAGGGCTTCAACGGTATATGGCATAGGACACCTCCGCAGTTTTCTTTAACCATAGTATATCACGGACGGTGGCCGTTTGCAAGTGAGAATTCACCCTTCCTTGAAAAACCCCGATGAAAAGGAGAGATTGACGGCATCGGCCACAAGGCGTGCCGCCCGCTCGGTCACAACGTCACTCTCGCGCGGTGATACAAAGAAGGAGGCGCCGCTCGTCAGCACCTCACGCAGGCGGTCGGGGATGTCGCCGTCGGCAAGTCCCGCCTTCTCAAACGCATCGTAAACGAGCGTTGCCGAGTTGACCACCGAAGGGACCCCGATGGCGATGACGGGAACACCGAGCGAGTCACGGTCGAGGGCACGCCGCGCATTGCCGATGCCCGAGCCCGGGCGGATCCCCGTGTCCGAAAGCTGGATGGTCGTGGCAAGGCGCGCGGTCGAGCGCGCCGCCAGGGCATCAATGGCGAGGATAAGATCGGGCGCCACCGTCTCCTTGACCGAGGCGACCAGGGCTTGGGTCTCGATGCCGGTCTGCGCCATGACTCCCGGGGAAAGGAGCGAGAGCTCCACCTCGGAAAAGCGCGAGAAGAGCCCGGGGTCCTCGCTCTTCAGGTGGCGTGTCGCGAACATTTCCCGGATGCTGTCGGGGCCGATGGCATCCGAGGTGATGTAGCGGTTGCCAAGGCCGACGACGAGCACCGAGGTGATCCTCGGGGCAAGGGCGCGGGAGAGCTCGAGCAAAAGCTCGGACAGCGTATGGGAGAGGAGCCCGAGCGCCTCCTCGTCCACCTCCCAGAGCGGAGCAAAGGACATGGTCACGTAGCTTCCTTCGGGCTTCCCGATCGAGGCGGCCCCCTCGGGGCTTGTGACAGAGAGGCGGCTGATGCGACAGCCCTCTCGCTCCTCCTCTCGGTAGTCTACCCCGGGGAGCGCCGTATCGGCCTGCATCCGCTCGCAGGCAAGGTCGGTATGCGGATAGTGATCGTTGCGGTTTTCTTCCATGGCTTGCCTCCTTTTTTTAGAGTGTTTCCTTCCATTTCTCCTTTCATACGGGGGCAAAAGGAACAAAATGCACAATTTTTCTTTTTTTGTATTGTGCATATGCACGATTAGGAGGGGGGCATCAAAAAAAAGTTGCAATTTTCGCGCACGAGTGTTATAATAGGGTATATTATTATGCAATGTTGCAAGGAGTCCGCTATGAAAAGATGCCTGTCCCTTCTTTTGATGGTACTGATGCTTCTCTCTGTTCCCATGGGTCTCGCTTCCTGCGGTCCGATGGAGGACAAGGGCGCTATCGTCAATATGTACTACGTTGGGGAAATGTACGATTTTGATCCGGCGCGTTCGCTGTATGATGACGATGCGATGCGTGTTCTGAGCCTCCTCTACGAGCCTCTCTTCAAGCTGAAGGAGAACGGCAAGGTCGAGCCGGCCCTGGCTGAGGATTACGAGATCCTCCGCGATACCGAGAACGATGTCTATCAGATGGAGATCACCCTCCGTAAGACGGCGTGGAGTGACGGTACGCCCGTCAAGGCCTCGGATGTCGTCTATGCCTGGCAGCGCATCATCGAGCCCGACTTCCCGTGTGAGGCGGCGGCGCTTCTTTACGATATCCAGGGGGCGCTCGAGGTCAAGAACGGTGACCTCGGCTCCTCGATCGGTGACTTCAAGGTGACGGCAGAGGATGCCACCACCATCACCATCACCTTCCGTAATTTCTATGACGAGGAGGGCAAGATCCTCCGCGATGAGAAGGGCAATGCGATCGAGGTCGATTACGATGCCTTCCTGCGGAATCTGACGAGCATCTCGCTGGCCCCTGTGTGCGAGTCGGTCGTGTCGAAGGCTCCCGAGTATTGGAGCCGGTATGTCACCACCATCGTGACGAACGGCGCCTTCGGGATCCGCAGCCTTGACTTCGCTGTGGGTGAGTTCACCCTGGAGCGCAATCGCTACTACAACTATGAGAATAAGGATCTTGTTCCCGAGGGAGATGATCCCGATAAGCACGTGACGCCGTATCAGCTCGTCACCACCTGGGGCAAGGCCACCGACCGCGAGAAGATCTTCAAGGAGCAGCTCGACACGATGTTTGCCGAGAACTCGCTCTTCCTGATGGCCGAGATGCCGTTCGATATGCGTGAGAAGTACGAGGATGATGCCGTCGTTACCGATGCACTTTCCACGATGTCGCTCTACTTCAACCTTGCAACGCCCCGCATCGGTGCCGATAAGGGCATCAAGGATGCCGAGGTCCGCAAGGCGCTTTCCATGGCGCTTGACAGAGAAGCGATCGCCGATCTGCTCGTCTTTGCCAAGCCCGCCACCGGCTTTATCAGCCACGGCGTGTTCGAGAACGCCGGGCGCCGCAAGCTCTTCCGTGAGGAGACCGACGATCTCCTTCCGAAGAACGCCGATCTCGAGGGTGCGAAGGCCGCCATCACGGCGAAGTCGCTGAAATCCGAATCCCGTCAGATCGTCCTCGGCTATGTCGCCGGTGAAAAGCAGCAGGCGGTGGCCGAGTATATCAAGACGACCTGGAGGGAGCTTGGCTTCCTCGTCACCCTTCGTCCCCTCTCCTCCACCGAAATGGTCGTCTTGGAGAACGGCACCATCAAGGAGGCCGATGCGCTCCGCGAGGGCGAGACGATCAAGTGCAGATACGAGATGCCCTACGCCTACGATCTCTACCGTGACTTCGTGTTCGGAGATAAGGAGACCGTGCTTGCCGAGTATGAGGCGCTGGCTCCCTTCCGTAAGGAAAGCTACTGGGGCGATGCCACCGATGTGGAGTTCTTTGACGTTCTCCTCGTGGATGCGCAGATGCTCTCGCCCGATGCGTTTGCTCCTCTTGCTGCCTTCTCCACCGCCTTCAACGGGAACGGTGTCGACATTTCGCTCAATGCGGATGCCACGCAGCGCGAGACCAATTTCCTCCATGTCACGGGCTATGCGAGCGAGGCCTACGATGCTCTTATCCTGAAGGCGTACCGTGAGCCCGATCTTGCGAAGCGTGCCGAGATCCTGCACGATGCCGAGGAGCAGCTCCTCGCCGATATGCCGGTCATTCCTCTGACCTTTGGGCAGACCTACTACGTGAAGAGCAAGAAGATCAAGGGGATCAAGACCGACTACTACGGCTACCCGATCCTCACCGATATGAAACTCAAGAATTATCAGGATTATCTCCCCGACAACGCGGAGTGATCCGAAAACGGAACGCCGCACCGCCTCGCGCGGTGCGGCGATCTCTTTTGAAAGGAGCCCGGCATGGGAAAGGGCGTTATCAAAAACCAGACGGACGTTAAGATCTTCATCCTGTTTCTGATGAACAATCTCCGCTACCCTCTGTCACAATCCGAGCTTGCCGAGCTGGCGACCGAGGAGGGCTATGTGGCGGAATTCGATTTTGCCGAATGCTTCTCCGAGCTGTGTGAGATGGGACATATCGTGGCAGGCGAGGAGGACGGCGAGATGCGGTATCTCATCTCCCCGACAGGGATCGAGGCCTCCTCCGAGCTCGAGGGAACGCTGGTCGCGGGGCTTCGCAAGCGCAGCCTCGAAAGTGCCATGCGTATCCTCTCGCTCCGCCGCCGCGGTGCCAGCGTCAGCGCCACCGTGACACAGCGCGAGGACGGCTATTATACCGTGGAATGTCGCACCGAGGACGCACGCGGTATGATCGCCTCCTTTTCTCTGGCGCTCGCCTCGCGGGAGGTGGCGGAGCAGATCCGCACTCATTTCCTTGAGAAGCCCGAGGAGGTCGTGCGCGGGATGACATCGGTCGCAACGGGTGAGGTAGGATACCTTTTGTCCTCTTTCTCCAAAGAGTAAGGGCAAGGCGCATTTTCTCGCTGTTTTTCGGCAGAATTTACGGAATTCCCCCCTTTGATTTTTTTGCTTTCTACTTTTTGGACAAAAAAGATTAAATTTTTTTAAATTTTTTGGAGCAAAGCTATTGACAAAGGAATTTCCATGCTGTAATATAATATTGTATATTTGGTAGGATCGGTGTATATGGAGCATACGGAAGAAAGGGTGTTACAGCTTGTCAGCGCAACGCGCGAGGGTGACCTTGCCGCCTTTTCCACGCTTCTCACGATCTACCGTCCCTTGATCCTCTCGCAGGTGGCCGCCTTTTCGGCCTCGGCAGAGGAGGAGGATCTCGAGCAGGATGCGTCGCTTGCCCTGTACCGCGCCGCGCTCAGCTACCGTGCGACGGGGGCTGTGACCTTTGGCGCCTTCGCCAAGGTGTGCATCCGCCACGCCCTGATCTCCGCGCGGAGGAGGGCGCGCCCCGAGGCTGTTGATCTCCCGCTCCCGGAGGAGCCGGTGGCGGCCGAGCTTACGGAGCCTGCGGAGCTTTTGATCCAAAGGGAAGAGGTAACAGATCTGTATCGCGCGGCATGCGAATGCCTCTCCGCCTACGAGATCCGTGTTTTCCTGATGTATATCCGCGGATATACACCGAAACAGATCGCACCGTGCCTCGGTAAGACCGAGAAGTCGGTATCCAACGCCATTGCGCGGATGCTCGCCAAGTTGCGGGCGCGGTTCTCTTAATTCGTTTATATGCCCCAGTAGCTTAAATAGAGCGTTGGTTACAAAGGTGTCGGTTGGAATCCGTCTAAGGGCAAATTAATCATTTTTATCCAGAAAGGTAGAGGGAAATGTTTGAGGACAAAACGCTGAAATGCAAGGATTGCGGCAACGATTTCGTGTTCACCGCCGGTGAGCAGGAATTCTATGCAGAGAAGGGCTTCCAGAACGAGCCCCAGAGATGCAAGGCTTGCCGTGATGCCAGAAAGAATGCCGCTAAGGGCGCTCGCGAGATGTTCACCGCGATCTGCGCTGAATGCGGTCAGGAAGCGAAAGTGCCCTTCAATCCGACCGAAGGCAAGGCTGTGTACTGCAGCGAGTGCTTTGCGAAGAGAAGACAGCAGTATTGAGCAGTCCGTGCAAAAGAGAGAGCCGTTGGCTCTCTCTTTTGTTTTTTCTTGCATTTCGTTTTTCTCCGTGTTATAATGAAGAAAAAAGGAGGGGGAACCTATGACGGTCAACGTGCGAACGGCGGCGCGGCGACAGAGCCTTGCGCCACACAGCCATCCCGTGTGGGAGCTGACCCTTGCTCTTGAGGGCGAGGGGGTATATCGGATCGGGGAGCGTGAGATCCCCTTTTCGCCCGGGACCGTGCTTCTTCTGCCTCCCGGTACCGTGCATGAAGCCTGCGCGCCCGACGGCTTTAGCGATATGAGCCTTACCTTTTCGGAGGCGCCCACGCGAGAGACGGCGGCCATTGTTGCGCAGGATGATGAGTTCACAACGCTACGCCGCACGCTGGAGCTGATAGACGATATAGAGCGGCGCAACGGCGAAGGCTCCCGGGGGGCGTGCGCTGACTTGGCCGCTGTCTTGATCGGACTTGTGAATGCGCGGCGCCGTGAGTCGGCCATCGATCCCTGCGCGCTTGAGATCCGGCGGCGTATCCTTGCCTCCTTCAGTGATCCTGCCTTTCAGATCGCCACGGCGATGGAGGGGCTCCCCTTCTGTACCGATTATCTCCGCCGTCTCTTCAGCGCGGCCTTCGGGCTTTCACCGCAGAGGTATCTGACCTCGCTCCGGATGGAAAAGGCGCGGCGGATGCTTGCGGAGGGGGGCACCCCGATCGCCGAGGTCGCTCTGGCCTCGGGGTATGAGGATCCCTCGTATTTTGCAAGGATCTTCCGCCTTGAGAACGGCATCGGCCCGGCGGCCTACGCCACAGAGAAAAGATCGGTTTTGTCCGATTGACGGCGCACCTCCACAGCGGTGCTCGCTTCCGGGTGGCGCCCCCTACCCTATCGCGAGGAAAACAGTACTTTACAAGTACTGTTTTTCTTTTTGCGATTTTGGCGTTTTGACTGTACAAACGCGCCTTTTTATGGTATACTGTACTTTAGATAAGTTTATATCCTTATATTGAGGGTGATCCGTATGGAACAGAAAAAGAAAACCTATGCCGATACGCGCCGTCCCGCCGCCCGTGACGAGGGACGGGAGGAGCGCGAGCCCACGGCCATCGGTGGGCGCAATGCCGTCCGTGAGCTTCTGGCCACGGGCCGCGATATCGATAAGATCTTTGTGGCCTCGGGCGACCGCGAGGGCTCGATCACGACCCTGATCGCCGAGGCGCGGAGCCGCTCGATCCCCGTTGTCGAGGTCGATCGCCGCAAGCTGGACATGCTGTGCGGTCACAGCCGTCATCAAGGGATCGCCGCCAACGCCGCGATGGTCGAATACTGCGAGCTTGAGGATGTCCTTGCCCGCGCCGAGGAGCGGGGGGAGCCCCCCTTCCTTGTGATCTGTGACGGCATTGAGGATCCGCATAATCTCGGTGCTATCCTGCGGTCGGCGGAGTGCTGCGGCGCCCACGGTCTGATCCTGCAAAAGCGCCGCTCATCCGGCATTTCACCGATCGTGGCCAAGGCCTCGGCCGGTGCCGTATCCCACCTGCCGATCGTGCGTGTATCCAACCTTGCCTGCACGGTGGAGGCTCTCCGTGAGCGCGGTGTCTGGATCTATGGCGCCGATATGGACGGTACCACCTACGATGCCTTGGATTATAAGGGGGCCTCGGCCCTGGTCCTCGGGAGCGAGGGCTTCGGCATCTCCCGCCTTGTCCGTGAGAAGTGCGACTTTATCGCCTCGATCCCCCTGTACGGCAAGGTCAATTCCATGAACGTATCCGCCGCTGCCGCGGTCCTCCTTTGTGAGATCGCCAGGCAACGCCACAAGCCCTGAGAGAGGAGGGAAGATCGTGTCCGAAAACGAAAACAAGGAGCGCGAGTCTCTTGCCCCCGATTCTCCCGAATACATCCGGGACCTGCTTTCCCGCCTGAAGGAAACGCTGGACGTATACGAGGAGGAGAGCGAGGAGGACGGAGAGACGGCCACGGAGGAGTCTACCCTTGAGGGTGCGTCCTCTCCCGTGCCCACGCCTCCTCCCACCGCCTACCCCGATGACGGAGCCGATGAGGACGATCTCCCCCCGTGGGAGGATCCTCTGCCGATCCAGAAGACCGCCATCGTCGAGTCGGTTCCCACCATCAGAGAAGACCCCGCCGTCGAGGATGAGCCCGCCGTCGAGGATGAGCCCACCGTCGAGGACGAGCCCGCCGTCGAGGACGAGCCCACCGTCGAGGACGAGCCCGCCGTCGAGGACGAGCCCACCGTCGAGGACGAGCCCGCCGTCGAGGATGAGCCCA
>JAZSGE010000067.1:0-2388 GCA_045532575.1 Eubacteriales bacterium
CTTCAGAAGGAAAAGGAGGTGATCGACCTCTCGGCCGAGAGTGACCTCCTTGACCCCGGGCGCCTGCCGACCACCTACTTCCAGCTCTCGGATCCCGAGGGCTCGTGCTCGATGAACCTCGGCTATGTCCCGGGCTACGGCTATGCCGACCCCGCCCTCCGCCGCCGCTACCTCGGCAAGGGCGCCTCGAATCTCGCCTTCTATTACACCACCTATAAAATGTACCCGAAACTTCTCGCCAACACGAAATTCCCGGCGGGGCAAACGGTCGATTTCATCGCCTACCGCATCCCGGGCTACGCCACCGACCCCGACTTTACGGCCATCAACCACTATACCCTCGGGGACGATATCTATCTCGGCCTCCATACGGCAAAGGCGGTGCCCTCGCGCACCGTCGCCCTCCCTCCCGAGATGAATGGCCGTCACCTCCTCCCCCTCGATGTCTCGGAGGGCTTCCACCTCGCTTCAAGGACGGTGGACGGCGGCATCACCGTCGCCACCGACGGTCCCGCCTACGGGCTCTACTGTCTGAAGAAGGACGGAGGGCCGTCGCTATGAAAGCCTTAGGAACCGTCACGCCGCACCGCGGCCAGAATTCGGTTATCGTCAAGGAGTGCGTCGAGCGCGACGGCACCCTTTCGCTCCTCCTCGCCGACAGCGCCGATGAGCACCTCGCGAACCGTATGCTCGGCAAGGCCAAGGCGCCGACCCGTGTCTACCTCCGCGAGGAGGGCGAGACCCTTGCCTGGGCGCCCGATCCCGACGCCCCCTTCACCCCCCTCTGCGCCGCCGACAGTCCGCACATCCTTGCGCGCCTTGTCGCCGCCGCCGGCATCGGACAAACGAAGGAGACCTACGGCCACGGCGTCACCCTGACCGTCAAGGGCAACGACCTCCGCTTCCGCGCCACCGCCTGGCGGGAGGGCAAGCACCTCTGCCACGATGCCGTCTATGCCTCTCCCTCCTGCAACCGTCACTTCAACTTCACCTCGATCCGCGAGATCGACGCCGACACCCCCGTCACCGAGGTCGCCACAGGCAGCTCCTTCAAGGGGATGATCGACGACATCACGCCCCTCCACCTCAATGGGAGCTATATCGCCGGGAACCACGGCTATTCCATCATTGCCTCCATCCCGAATACGGCAGGGAAGACCGAGCGCGACATCGGCTCTCTCTGGCAGACCGCAGGCGGCGATACCCTCCTGCTCGTCCGCGCCGATGATGACGTCCTCTGGCTCTGCGCCGTCACCGAGGCGGCCATGCAGAGCGGCCGCTTCTCCTATCACGCCCTCGCGGAGGGCGAGACCCTGACCCCCGTCCGCGGCGCCGCCGACCCTGCCCCCATCACCGTCACCGCCGACAGCCGTCGTACCCAACTCCACCCCAGCGTCAACCATGTCACCCGCCGCGCCTTCCTCGAGGGCGAGGCCGAGGTCGACCTCACCCGTGACGGCATCTACACCGCCGAGTTCATCGACCTTTACGAGCGCTACGACATCCTCTACCTCCCCCCGATGCTCACCTACCTGATGGAGAACGCCGGTAAGTGCGACAACGCAAGCTATTGGCTCGACCGCCACGAGCGCTCGATGATGACGGTGCATTACGCCTATCGCTTTGAGAAGAACGGCGCGTGTCTCGTCTTCTGCACCTATGAATTCCATGAGCCTGTGGATGCCGGGATCATCGCGGGCGTGCAGTCGATCCCCATGCCGGGCGACCACTACGTCTACGTGCCGGGCACCCGCCACTGCGCCACACCGCGTCTTCAGAAGGAGGGCGAGAGGATCGACGTCTCGGCCGAGACCGATCTTCCGGATCCCGGGCGCCTGCCGACCTCGTATTTCCAATTCTCGGATCCCGAGGGCACACGCTCGATGAACCTCGGCTACGTTCCGGGCTACGGCTACGCCGATCCCGATCTCCGTCGCCGCACCCTCGGCGAAGGCCCCGGGAACCTCGCGTTCTATGCCACGACCTATAAGATGTACCCGAAGCTCCTCGCGAATACGAAGCTCCCGGCGGGCAGCGTCATCGACTTCATCGCCTACCGCATCCCGGGCGTCGCCACCGACCCCGACTTTACGGCCATCAACCACTACACCCTCGGGGACGACATCTATCTCGGCCTCCATACGGCAAAGGCGGTGCCCTCGCGCGCCGTCGCCCTCCCTCCCGAGATGAATGGCCGTCGCCTCCTCCCCCTCGATGTCGCGGAGGGCTTCCACCTCGCTTCAAGGACGGTGGACGGCGGCATCACCGTCGCGACCGACGGCCCCGCCTACGGGCTCTACTGTCTCAAAAAGGAATAAGAGCTCCTGCTCCCGTCGTACAGCCGGGCGTGAAAGGAACAAGAACAGCCCCCCCACGCCGCGGTTTTTG
>JAZSGE010000116.1:0-4742 GCA_045532575.1 Eubacteriales bacterium
GCCGTCCTCTGTGTGGCGGCCGTTGTGATGGGGACCACGCCCGCCGCTAACCGCGGCTCGAAGACCCCCCTGGCCACAACGACCGCTCCTCTGACCACCCCCGCCCCGGTGACGACGGCACCCCCCGTCACCCCCGCGCCCCCTGCGACCGATACCGCCAAGCTCCCCGAGTTCCTGGCGCCCGCCGTCGGCAGCGTAGCGAAGGAGCACACCACCGATCTGCCCGTCTTCTCGATGACCACGGGGGATTGGCGCACCCACAGCGGTATTGATATCGCCTGCGGCCTTGGCGATGCCGTTTATGCTGCCGCCGACGGGAAGATCCTTTCGGTCGCCAGCGACCCGATGATGGGCACCACCGTCAAGATCTCGCATAACGGCGAGGGGGTCACGATCTATAAGAATCTCGCGGCTGTCCTGCCCGACGGCATCAAGGAGGGCGCCACCGTCATTGCCGGCCAGGTCATTGGCGAGGTCGGGGATACGGCCCTCATCGAAAGCGCCGACGAGCCCCACCTCCATTTTGAAATGACGGTCAAGGGAGAAGCCGTCGATCCCCTCGACTATATCTCCGAGGAGAGCAAGAATGCCTCGCTGACGGTCGATACGGAATACGAAAGCTGAATAGTCGGAAAGCGAAAAAGGAGCACGCAGGTGCTCCTTTTTCACCTTTTAACGGTCGCGGCGCCGATCGGCGATCGCATCGCATATCCGCATCACGATAGGAAAGAGAACTCCGCCGACGGCAAACACCGTCCACGAAATATGCCACTGCGCCGCCATGAAGCTCCATACAAGAAAGATCGCGGTCAGGATCCCCCAATAGGCAAAGCCGACTGCCTCGCGCAGAGCCCGCCGCGCCTTTTCGGCATCGGTATAATCGCCCACCCGGAGAAGTTTTTGCATAGCGGCGTTTTGCACGCCAACGACAATAAAGGCCATGACTCCAAGTCCCGCAAGAACAAGCATGATCGCCAGCATCAGCACGGAAAGCAGATCCTTGTCGGCAAAGGCCGTGGCGATCAGAGGGATCGGTGACAGGATGCAAAGACAGGTGGCGATAATATTCCATCGGACATAGGCACCTTGGAACTCTTCTTTGCGCGCGGCGACGGCCTCGCTAACGCCGTGCTCCGCTACAAACGGTATGCTTTTGTCGAGAAAAGCGTACGGCTCGTTTTTGAAGCCGCAGATAAGATACAGCGGAACGGCGCACAGTACAAGGGCGAACAGGACACAGAGCCCCACGACCCCCGCCACGGTTTCCGAAACTAAGGCGTGCGGGGGATTTGCCAGGGCATCGAGGAGGATCAGCGTGATCGGTGACAAAATACATAAGAAGGTAGCGATCGCTATGTGCCATGCCGCTCGGCGCCGTTCGTCAAGGTAGGCGGTCGCCTCCGCGAGCGAAATGCGCTTGGTGGCCACTCCCTCCAGCGCTGCGGAAATCTCCCCCTCTTCGGCACCGTCCTTCAGAAGATAGTCGGTCGTTACACCGAAGAGTGTACTGAGCGAAAGGATCTTGTCGAGGTCGGGTGTGGCCTGCGCGCTCTCCCATTTGGAAACTGCCTGGCGAGAGACTCCCAGTCGCTCGGCGAGCTCCTCCTGCGACCACCCCGCCTGTTTTCTGAGCTTTATAATTTTATCGGCTAAGGTCATAGATCGTGTCCTCCCTTGGTTTTGGGGGTGCCCCCATAACAATGCCAGTATAGCATAAGAAAAGAAAAAAATCCACCGTGACGAGCTTTCAATTTGTCAACCGCCGGTTGCCTCGATAAAAAATAGCTTCCGCCGCTGCGAGCATACCCATGCTCGCCTCCCCTCTTAAAGCCTTGTAATGTTCGTCGTTATCAAACAAGAAAGGGGCACGCAAGTCCTCCTTTCTTCTATTTCCGCTCGCTCTCTTGCAATTTGCTCGCCCCTGTGCTATACTGAAGGGGAACATATCCGACGGAGGCTTTTATGAAAAAAACACGGCTCGCGGTTCTTGCACTCCTTGTGCTCCTTCTGGCATCCTTCCTCCTTACCTCCTGCTCCTCGATCGAGCATGACGATGCGAAGGAGATCTTCCGCGAATTCCTGACCCATGTGGTGAACAGCCGCTACACCGAGGCGGTCGCCCTCTTTGACGAGAAGGCCGAGATCTCGGCCGAGTATCTTGAAATGTACATCCGCGCCCTCGAGAACACCTCGGGTGCCGATTTTGCCGACGGTGTTGTGATCGACGCCTTTATGAGCTCGTACAGCTCCTGGCATGACGAGGCGGCCGACGGTCCCCTCTACGCCCTTGGCGGCTTCGGTACGGTGGGCGAGGTCGAGCTCCGCTTTGATTTCTCGGTCACGATGAAGGAGGACGGCACCCTGCGCCTCTGGGCGGTGAAGATCGAGTCGGCCGCCTCCCTGATCCCCGGTATTTGATATCCCTTAAAAAAGCTGCGACAGGCGTGCCTGTATTTATCGCATATTCTCCAAAAGGACGTTCCGGTTCTATTTATGCCATTTTCCTGAAAAAAAGATCAGAAAAAAACCTTCGCCACGAGCGGGGGCATAACAGCCAAGCTATGCGAATGGGAATTGTGCAATATCTTTTAGGTATTGGACTTCCTTCCGCCCAAAAATGGGGGCCATGGGATACTTTGGAAGAACTTGGTGAGGAGAGGTATTATGCTTCACCAGTGGAAATTACGGCAGATTTATTTGGCGGAGTATCCCGATCGGTTCATAGAGCAGATCTGGTTGAGCAAGGCTGGCGATATCTTTGGGCAACGACCTTGGCGTTTCCCTTTAACTACTTGGTGTTTTTGCCGGGAGATTGGAGAGTAGAATGAAAAAACCGGGACTTATATGTCTTTTGCTTTGCCTTTCATTCCTTTTGTGTGGATGCGATCCGACATGGTGGAGCTGTGGCGAGGTCCTACAAGAGGAAGTCGCGAAGGTGGAGCTCATCTATTATTACTGTGCGGAGGCTACGGTTCATGCGTATACCGGGTTCGGTGACGAAAAGGTCCTTCCCTTTGACAGTCAAAAGGCAGAGGTTCTTGAGACTCTTTCCCAAGACAAGCAAGAAGAATTCCTTGCGGACCTTGCTATATGCAGATTGTGGGCGGGCGCCGAGTATGCGGACTCGCCGTCCGGTTTCTCTTTGCGGTTGACATACAGCGACGGGAGCTTTGCAGTGATCTCTGTATTAGGAACCCTTATTTGCCACTATGCCGCCAATGGCGAGGTCCTTCGAGTGATCGGTGCTCCCATCGGTCTGGCCAAGTATTATGAACTTATCCGCGAGCATTTTGAAACCAAGATCTAAGACTATGTGAGGTATCCTGTGAAAAAGATTTGCATACTCCTCCTTATGCTTTGCTTGGTTCTTTCGTCATGCGGGTGCAGCATCTTTATGGATCCCGATAGGTATGAGCCGAATTTTTCAGATCGCCTTGCTTCGGTGAAGCAGGTTGAACTGATTTATTACGATGTAAGCAGAGTAGAAAGTTTTGAAGAGCCGGTAGAGACTCCTACCGATCTGTATGATTTTGAAAAGGCTGAAACCGTCGAGGTCTTGGATCCGGCTTTGGTAGCCGAGTTTTTGACTGCGCTGGATACGGTAAAATTCTATAAGCATTCAGCGGCATCCCGGGCATCGACCGACAAGACCCCGGTATCGTATTGTATCCGCATCGTATATGCCACGGACGAATTTGATGTTCTATCCTTTCGCTTCAATTCCTTTTTTTGCCGCTATGATAGTGAAGGGAGCCCTCTATACGTAGAGGCAGACATCCGTTCTTATGACGAGCTGCAAAGGATACAAGGCATCGCCAACCGTTTTTTCAAAACCCCGATGTAAAGGAGGAATTGAATTGACACAAGGAAGGACGGATGTTAGAACGCGAATGAAGCAATTCGCGCGGTAGAAGTAGCCTTGGATGTTCCCCAAAATAAAGGTGGAGGATCTATGTTTATGCATGATTTGGTCGATCGTCGATTAACGAATCATTTTTTTCAAAATAACAAGCTCTGCGGTATTCTAATTGCGGTGATATGGCTTGGCATGGCGGTATACGGATTTTTTATCGAAAACGATAAAGGATCCTATTGGCTGTTTTGGGGAGTCATAGCCGCGTTGTTTAGCTTGTTGTTTTTGGGGGCATGGTTTGGTATCAGACGAGTGTATGGTAATAAACTGTCTTTCTGCGATGGAATTGTAACCCTCTATAACCGCAAAAACAAAAAAATCAGAAGCTTTGCACTAGCTACGATGAAGAGCGACTATAGAGAAGTAAAATTTCCGGGAGATGGATATATACGTTTTGTTTGCAAAACCTGCCTCGTTTTATATGAAAATATAGAACTGTATGAGAGTATAGAATATTGGTCAGATTGGAAGGACCCCAATATTATTATCATTCAGAATCCCGAGCTGATCAAAATCATGGAAGAACTCTTGAAGCAGCGTACGCACCCTTGATCCTCCGCAAATGACAAGGAGGTATTGAATTGACGCAAGACGAAGGACGGATGTTAGAACGGCATGAGGGGAGACTCCTTATGCTGGAACGAGAAATGCAGGAGCTGCGTTCCGTGCAGAATGAGATCCGTGCTATGAACGAATCCCTGGTGGTGCTGACAAATGAATTGCGGCACACCAACGAGCATATGAGAAGTCATGAAAAGCGGCTTGGGGAATTGGAGCACGCCCCGGGAGCTCGCTTCCGTGAGATTGCTACGGCCACTGTGGCGGCGCT
>JAZSGE010000090.1:0-2620 GCA_045532575.1 Eubacteriales bacterium
CTCCGCAAACCTCTTGTATTTATTCTTCTTTTATGGTATAATAAATTGTCGGGATTATTGTGATTTCCGGGCGGTATCGCTGATATCATTTTGATACCGTTTTTTCGTAGACTCCATAGATAAAGCGGAAAAAGGCGGTCAAATTCCCCGAAAAACCGCGCGAAAAGACCTAAATTCACTCAATATAATGCTAAGTTAAGCGAGTGGGAATAAGCCCCCTAAAAAGCACCGCAAGCTTCGTCTTGCGGTGTTTTTTTATGAAAAATCCTTGGAACCCCCTTGACAAGCAAAATACTTCGTGATATGATGTATTGCGTAAGGAGGAGTATTGCGTTGGATATTCAGCTGAAGCGCGGTCTTTTGGACGTTTGTGTCCTGACCGCCATCAAAAACGAGGATTCCTACGGCTATAAGATTATCAAGGATATGAAGCCGTACGTTGATATGTCGGAATCCACCCTGTATACGATACTCAAGCGCCTCGAGCTTTCGGGTATGCTGACGGTGCATACCTCGGAGCACGGAGGGCGTCTTCGCAAATATTACCATATCACAAAGGCAGGGCTTGGCCGCATCGAGGACTTTAAGGACGAATGGGGCGAGGTCATGACGATGTACCAATTTATCACTAAGGAGGATGCGGGCAATGACCACTAACGACTGTATTGCCGAGCTCCGGCGGCGCCTTTGCGACCTGCCGGCTGAGGAGCTTGCCGAGCGGCTGGAGTTTTACCGCGAAATGATTGAGGACCGCAGGGAAGAGGGGCTGACCGAGGAGGAGGCCGTCCGCGCCATCGGTACGCTTGACGAGGTTGCCGCTCGCATCCGCGAGGAGATCGCCTCAGCCGAGCCCCCCGAGGCGCCTCTGCCCCTACCGAAAAAGCGTAGCCGCGGCGAGCTTGCCCTCCTTATTCTCACCTCTCCCCTTTGGATCGCCTTCCTGCTCCCGGCCCTTGTCGTGATCCTCGCGGCGTACATCGTGCTGTGGGCCTTGGTTTTTGTTCTGTGGGCGGTCGAGCTTCCGTTCTTCCTCCTCGCTATGATCTCAAAATTCCTGCTCTTTGCCTGCCTCGCCGCCACCAAGGGCGCTATCCCCCTCACAAAGGGCGGCTTCCTTGGGGTCAAGAAAATCTTTCAACGAAAGGAAACCTTCTGATGCGTATTTTTCTTAGGCGTCTTTTGATTCATCCCGTGCTGGGAATGCTGACATTGTCTCTCTCGGCCTGCTCGTTAAACGGGGCTGTGCCTCGCGGCTACGGGGCGAAGACCTATACGGTCACCGAGGAGTTTCACTCGGTCTCGGTCAACGCCAAAACGGCGGATATCACCCTTGTTCCCACAAAGGACGGCACCTGCCGTGTCGAATGCGCCGAGAAGAAGCGCCTCACCTATACCGTCTCCGTGACGGATGGGGTGCTTACGGTAGAGCTCTGCGATGTGCGTGTCTGGTACGAGCGCATCTTTAACTTTGCCACCCCTGCCCTTACCGTTTATCTCCCCAAGACCGCCTATGACGCTCTTGCGGTTGACGGATCTACGGGTAACCTCACGGTCCCCGGGGACTTTACCTTCGGGAGCATTGACATCTCGCTGAGCACGGGCGATACGGAGTGCTACGCTTCTGCCACGGGGGCAGTGAAGATCAAGGGCTCGACGGGGCACGTCCGCTTCGAGGATAGCGCGGTGGGCTCGCTCGATATCGAGGTATCGACGGGCGACGTTTTCCTCACCCGCGTTGCGGTAACGGGAGAAGCCACTATCACCGTTTCCACGGGTGACGTAGCTGCGACCGATGTCACAGCGGCCGCCTTCCGCTCGAAGGGCGGTACCGGCCACGCGACGCTTACGAACCTCGCGGCCGCCACCGTAGAAATCGAACGCAACACCGGCCGCACGACGATGACGGGCTGCGAGGCTACCGACCTCATTCTTGAAAATTCCACGGGTGACGTTACCTTGACCGACGTACGCACCACTCGCCTTGTGAGCGAGGCCGATACGGGCCACCTTACTCTTACGAACACCCTTGTTGCCGAAAAGCTGACGGTAAAAAGAGACACGGGGGATGTCACCTTCTGCGATTCCGACGCCGGCGAGATCCTCATCGAAACCGATACCGGTAAGGTAACGGGGACTCTGCTCACCGAAAAAATCTTCATTGTCCGTAGTGATACGGGGCGGATCGACGTCCCCGAGAGCGTGAACGGCGGAAAATGCAAAATCACGACCGATACGGGGAAGATCATCCTTTCGTATTCCGAAAAATGAAGCCAAGGGGAACGCGACAGCGCTCCCCTTTCTCTTTGAATGCACCGATTCAAGCGCCTTGCTTTTTATCTTCCTTTAGGGCTTTTTGTGGCCTTTTGGGGCGCGATCGCTTTGTGATGGTTGCCTTCCTCAACATTTTTTAAGTTTTCCCGATAGATACTTTACAAAGTGTGTCGGATGATGTATAATCCTTGGTGATAGCATGATTACTGAAAGGATACCGGTTATGGAATACAGGATCAAAATGCTTGACGGCGAGTGCTTCTTCGGCGGCTCGACCATCAAGGGGACCGAGAACCCCTTCGATGCGAGGTCCGAGGTCTCGTACGACTTTAACGTAAGCTGTCCGAAT
>JAZSGE010000093.1:0-8218 GCA_045532575.1 Eubacteriales bacterium
TTGTGAAATATCTCACTGCGTTCGATGTGAAATGAAATTTGCCCACGTTCGCGTAGCGAACATTTCACATTTGCAAGGCAAATATTTCACCGCGAAGCGATTTCACTTGCCCGAATGGGCAAATTTCGTTGGGGCACCTGCTTTATCGCAGGTGCCCCGAGGGATGCTCTTTTTTGCGGTGAAGCCGGGAGGCAGCAAGCCGAGGCCTTTGCGGCGCAATGGCCGCGCTCGCGCAACAGCCTCTTCCGTGAGCGAGCGCCTTGCGTTTCCGGGTCCATCGCCCCTATCGCAGATACCGCGAGGGGGGAACGCCGTACCTCTCCTTAAATCGGCGAGAAAAATAGTGCAAGGAGGAAAAGCCGCACCGCTCGGCCACCTCGCCCACCGAGATCCCCCCGTAGCTGATCAGGGAGGCGGCGCGGTCAAGCCGTGCATTCAGCACCTCAAGGGCCGGCGTGCTACCGAAAAAGGTGCGATACAAGACACAAAAACGGCTGACCGAGTAGCCCGCCTCGGCCGCAAGGCGCGAGATCGGGATCTGCACATCGAGCTGAGAAAGCAGCCGGTTGCGCGCCTCGGCGATCGCGGCATAGGCGGGATGGGGCGCGCTTTCTCTGCGGCGCGCGCGGCGAGCGAGCATGATGAGGAGCTCTGTCATATATGCCTCGATCATCTCTTCATTCAGGAGGTCACCGCGGCGTTCCTCCTCCATGCGCGCAAGATAGGGAGCCAGCAGGCTGTTCCCCGCTGAAAAGGGGACGCCGATCGGCAGCCCGAGGGCGGAGATCAGGTCTTCTCCGCCGTCAAAAAACAGCCAATCGTTGACAAACCCCACCTCGGCGCTGGCGTGATAGGCGGGGGTGAAGGGCGGGTACAAAAGATAGTGCCCCCCCTCTTTGCGCTCGGGGGAGTCCTCCGATCCATACAGGAAGGGCGTCTTAAAATACATCAGAAGATAGTAGCGATTCATGGCATCGCCCACCGCACGGTGGAAGCGGTGACCGATACCGTGGGCGGTAGCGATGCCGCCGAAGCGATAGGTGATCCTCTCCATGCGTCCTCCTCCCTCTCCTCTTTGGGGTAAGCCTTTTGCCCCCATTATAGCACAGATAAAAAAATAATGCAAATCCTCACACATATTGGATAAAGACTTCTTCCGTGTCCTGTGCTACGCTTGAGATAGCCTATGGAAATACCGTGTAAGGAGATACCGTGATGAAAAAAACGAGGAAGGATTGCTTTTTCGGGCTGCACTTCGATTTCCACGCGATGACGGGGGACGAGGTCGGCTCGGTGATCGATACCGCATCGATCGAGGAGATGCTGGATGCCACCATGCCCGATATGATCCAGGTGGACAGCAAGGGCCACCCCGGGATCTCCTCCTATATGACCAAGGCGGGCGTCCATGCCGAACGGATGCACATGGACGTTTTACGCACCTTTCGGGAGCTGACGGCCTCGCGCGGCATCCGCCTGTATGCGCATCACTCGGGGCTTTATGAGGAGAAGCAGGCCGCGTTGCATCCCGAGTGGGCAAGCCTTGATGCCGACGGTGTACCGTACGGCGGCTACGTTTCGGCCTTTTCGCCGTATGTGGACGAGGTGCTGCTCCCTCAGCTGCGTGAGATCGCAGGCGACTACGGGGTAGACGGCGCCTGGATCGACGGTGACGAATGGGCAGCCTTTGTGGATTACAGCCCCTATGCCCGTGCGGCGTGGAAGGAAGCCACGGGGAGCGATACGCCGCCAAGGCCGGGGGAGGAGGGCTACCCCGACTATGCGGAGTTCTGCCGCGAGGGCTTCCGCCGGTATGTTGACCGCTATGTGACGGTTATCAAGAGCGAATTCCCCGAGTTTGAGATCACGAGCAATTGGATGTATACCCACACGATGCCCGAGCGCCGCCGTGTGCCGATCGACTTTATCTCGGGCGATTACAACTGCGGCAACTCGGTCAACGATGCCCGTGTGGCGGCGCGGTGCATCCTCCCGCAGGGGCTGACGTGGGATCTGATGGCGTGGGGGCAGAATGCAAAGCCCCTCTCCTGGCAAACGCGCAACCGCTGCACCAAGGAGCCGACTCAGCTTTGCCAGGAGGCGGCGGTCGTGCTCGCGCTCGGCGGCGGCTTTCAGTTCTTTAATATCCTCTATGGCACGGGTGGGCTTGTGCAGCGCTGGGCGATCCCCGGGTGGCGGCAGGTGGCAGAATTCTGCCGTGCGCGAGAGCCCTATTGCTTCCATGCGGAGGATGCCTCGGATGTAGCGGTGCTGTATCCCGCCTACTACCGTGACCGCCCCCTCTTTACGGGGGGAGCGTACCGCGCGCTCGGTGGCTTTGTGTCGATGCTTTCGGATGCGGGGGTGTCCACCGCCGTCATCAATGAAAGCGATCTGTCCGGGCTTTCGCGCTACCGCGTTCTCTTCCTGCCTGCCGCCGAGCGGCTCGAGGAGGAAACGGTCGATGCGCTCAGGATGTTTGTAGCAAACGGTGGCACCCTGTTGACCGACGGCGGCAATCCCCTGCCGACAGCGCTGTGCGGAGCACGCTTTGCCGAGGGCATCACCCGTCTTGTATTCCCCGATTGCGGTGAAGGACTCACCGCGCTCGAAACCAGATTCTTCGCGCCGACGCTCGAGGGGGCAACACCGATCGCCTATTGCTACCGCGAAAATTACTACCGAGATGAAGAGCGGGATATCGCCGCGACCGTTCATTCTTACGGCCATGGCAAGGTAGTGTCTTTGACCTTTGCTCTTTCGGAGGTCTACTCGGATAACGTCACCTATCAGCTCAAGCAGTTTATCAAAAACCTTTTGCGCGATGTAGGCTACCGTGCGCCCGTGGAGGTCACGGGGAGCGATTACGCCGACCTCACCCTGATGCAAAAGGACGGGCATCTGATGGCGCATATCATTAACCGCGCAGGCGAGCATAATGCCAGCGGTGTGCGCACCTTCCGCGAGATCCCACTGACCTCACCGCTGACCGTGCGCGTCCGCGCCGCCGCTTGCCCACAGCGGGTCACCCTCCGCCCCGAAGGGATCTCGCTTACCCCCATCGGCGAGGAGGACGGCTGCTACCTCTATGCGATCGGTCGGATCCATATTCACACGATCGTGGAGATCGACCTGTAAGCCGATAAATCAAAAAAGGAGCATTTCGATGCTCCTTTTTTGTGCAAGAGCGACCTGCCAACAAAAGTGCAACAGGGGCTTGCTCCTCTTTTTTCAAAAAGGACTTGTATTTTGGGGAAAGATGTGATAAAATAGTACTCGTACAAAATAGTATGCGTCTTTTTTGAAAAACAGGGGGTAATGACCATGGCAAGAAGCCGAAAGCCCACACCCACACGGGCCTATATCATCAAGATCGCCTCCGAGCTGTTCTTTGAGAAGGGGTTTTCCGGAACCACCTCGACCGAGATCAGCGAGAAGGCCGAGATCAGTAAGGGAAATCTGACCTTCTATTTTCCTACTAAGGAGCATATCCTTTCGGTGCTTGTCGGGATGATGCTCGATTTTCAATGGCGGGAGATGGAGATGGCCGCCAACGAGGGAAAAAGCTCCCTCCTCGCCTACTGCCTCGAGCTGACGACGCTTGCCGCCCTTGGCGAGGATCTGCCCGAAATGCAGGATCTTCTGGCGGCGGCCTATTCGCACCCCATGACGCTTGACCATATCCGCGCCAACGATATTGAAAAGATCAAGCAGGTATTTTCGGCCTATACCGCCCTGTGGGATGAAGAAAAATTCACCGAGATCGAGGCCATCATCTCGGGCATCGAATACGCCACCCTGATGCACACGGCGCATTCGGCTACGCTCGCCCACAGAATCGAGGGGGCGCTGGATTCCATTATGCTTCTTTTCGGGGTCCCCGAGGAGATCCGACATGGGAAGATCCAAAGGGTGCTGGCTATGGACTACCGCGCCATTGCCAAGCGTGTCTATACGCAGTTCAGGCAGTATGTGACCGAAACGAATGACCATGCGCTGGATGAGATCCTGAAGCAAACAACGAAAAGAACATACAGATAAGACATGAACATGACCTTAAAACAGAAGGGGGCACAGACGGCCGCCGAGCGCAAAGTGGCCATCACTCCCGCCGAGATCCTGGTTGCCGCCCTGATCCTTCTCTGGCTCCTCGTCCCGACCGAGGTGGGAGATGACGCCTGGTTCTACTCCACCTATACCATCAACTTCAAGGGGGATATGGCGGCCTTCCTCTCCTTCCGCTACAATACCTGGTCGACCCGTCTGCTCCTTGAGGCTATGACCGTCTTGCTTGTCGGCGTGCCGATCCTTTATAAGCTTATGATGCCCGTCTGCATTCTCGGCGTATACGCCTCGCTCTCCCGTCTTATGGGAAACCGGGGACGGGACACGGTCGGATGGGCGCTCTGCGCGGCGGCAATGCTGATGCCGATGGCGATGAACCTGCGGGCGGGCTATGTCTGCACCACCGTCAATTATGTCTTTACCCTGGCCTGCCTGACCACAGCCGTCATCCCCATCGCGGAGGGGCTGCGGGGCCAAAGGATCCACCCCTTGTGGTATCCCCTCTCGATCCTGCTTACCGCCGTCGGCTGTAATATGGAATACTACTGCCCGCCGATGATCGTGGCCTGCCTTCTTTTGATCGTCCTCGAGATCAGAAGGAAGCGCGTGCCGATCCTCTCGGGGATCCTTTTGCTGATCGCCGCGCTGTCGCTCTATTACGCCCTCTCCTCCCCCGCCAGCACGCTTTCAAGCTACGAGGGGGCGGCGACCGAGCTCTTCCCGGGCTTTGATGGGCTTTCGGCCATAGAAAAGCTCTGGGCCGGGCTTGTCAGCACGGCGGGCGGCATGCTCTCCACCTACCGCCACGGCGACAGCTTTTTTGCGGGGGCTCTCGCCCTTGCCATCCTTCTGCTCCTCTTCGGTGCGGAAAGACGGCCGCCTGCCGACCGTTGGGTCTTTTTCCTTCCGCTGCCGCTCACCGTCCTTCCCTGCCTTATGGGCCATCTCTCTCCCGAGGGATCGTGGCTCTTTACCCTGTTTTGCGACAGCGACGGCGGCTGGCTCTGGTCGCATCCCGTGACGAGCGCCCTTGCGGTCCTGTATGTTTCATCGATCCTCTACTGCCTTGCAAGGGTCGACCGCACGCTCCTCGCCCTCTTTGCGATCGCCCTCTTCTGCCGGATCACCATGGGGATCTCGCGCTCGCTCTTTGCCAGCGGACTGCGCACCTTCTACCCCCTCCTCTTTGTCGTCATCCTTTCGACGGCAAAGCTGGTAACGGAGCTTGGACGCTTCAAAAAAGCCGGCTGGGTCGCGCTGGCGGCCCCCGCCGCTCTGATGCTGGCTGTAAACCTCTACGGCCTGTTGGCCTGAAGATAAAGCGATATCATACCGAAAAAGGAGAACACCTATGAAGAAAGCATATCTTACCCTCCTTGCGCCGAGGCTTGCCCTCCTGCTCGTCCTCCTTGTGGCTCTCTTCACCATTCCTCTGGCGGCCAGGGCCGAGGTCGGCAACATCCCCGAAAGCTTCCCCACCACCCGATGGGAGGATCAGGAGGGGATCGCGGGCAAGACGTTTGAGGAGCGCTCGGCCGCCGGCAGGATCGCCTCCTATGAATACTACGATCATTACAGCAAGCAGCGCGAGACCGTGATGATCGATGAAACCGCTTACCTTGGCTCAAGGGAGAACCCCATCGCCATTGATACGGTGGAGGACCTGATCCTGTTCGGACAGAGGAACGTAGAGTACTATGATGGGAGTTATTACATCCTGACGGCCGCAGAGTATGACCTTGACGGGCACACGATGCTCCCCATGACCCCCTCGGCCAGGGATGCCTCCCACATGTCGAACGCCTCCCGCTTTTACGGTACCCTGATCGGCAACGGGGCGGTGATCAAGAACGCCTGGATCATCGGCAGTGATGACACGACCGCAGGGGCGGATGCCCATGTCCAGCCTGCCCTCTTCACGGCCGTCGGCGGTGATATCGTTGATCTTACGCTCAAAAACATCCGCGTGGCCGGCGGCGTTGGTAGGATGGGGCTCCTGTATGCCGACACCACCGGGGAGGATAGCACCCCCCGCGTGGCCAATGTCACGATCCTTGGCGGAGAGCTTTATCCCGACGAGGATATTACCTCCATCACCACCCTGCCCGATACCGCTGTGAACAGCACAGCAGAGGTCACTCTCCGCACAAGCTTCACTCCCAAGGAGGATATGGGGCTCTGCCACACCACCCTCACGGTAGCGGAGGGCTGCACCCTGACGGTGGAGGAGGGGCGGCAGGTGCTCATCTCTCCGATCGTAACGGGGACTGTTATCGGCAACACGCATACCCACAATGAAAATGGAAAAAGCTACCTGTATTTAGAGAATTACGGTATCCATGAGGAGGCGGTTGCCTGCGAGAATTGCCCCGTCCATTATGTCGGCGAATACCGCGAGGCCAACTGCAACTTTGACGATAACGGCATCTGCCCGTGCGGAGAATACCAGGAGCCGCCGATGCTCGCAGAGGTGTATTGGATCAGCAATGCGGGGCAGCTCCTTTGGTACGCCCAAAACGCCTTGGAAAGCGGGGAGCTGATGGCCGACATCGTAGTGAATGAAACCGTGCTCGACGAAAACAACCGTTTGATCGGCAACCCCGACGATCTGATCAAATGGATCCCCTTCCGGCTCGAAGAAAATCAGTATCTGAACGGAAACGGTCATACCATCTCCGGCCTGTATACCAAGAGCTACTCCGCCGCCTTCATCAGCAGCATAAGCGAAGGGGCTACAGTGGAAAATCTTCGCATTGAGAATTCCTATTTCAGCGGCACAGAGGTAGGGGGACTCGTGTGTAGCGCCGCGGGCGGACGAATTGAAAACTGCTCGTTTTCCGGCCTTCTTGCCGCTTCAAGATCGGATATTGTTGCGGGCGGCATTGTCGGAACGGTGGAGTGGAGCGAGAACGGAACGGCACTTGTCAACTGCCTGAGCGCCGCCACCTTTGAGGTAGAGGAAGCAACCCGAGGCGCGCTGATAGGACGTGTCGATGATACCGCACTCTTCTCGGTCACCAACTGCTACTATCCGGCCGAGGGGGCGATTCCCGGTGTGGGAGGAACCGTCACCGAAGGTACGGCTACCGGCACCCCCGTGACCGCCGCTCAGCTGGCATCGGGTGAAATCACCTGGAGGCTCAACGGAGAGAGCCACGAAGGCATCTGGAAGCAGACACTTCACGGCGCGGGCGCACAGCCCTATCCCCACTTTGAAGGGATGACCGTCTATGCCCGGCAGGACGGTGTCCGTCTTTGCAATGCGGCGTTTACCGATGCCACCGCCACCGTTTATACCAACGATGACCGCGAAACGGGAGAGGGGCGGCTTTCGCACCTCGCCGAGGAGGATGACGGAGACTGCACAACCGCTGTCCTCTGCCGGTATTGCTCCTTTGTCATTACGGAAGGAGCGCAGGAGCATGTCTACGATGCCCTCTGCACCGATACGGCATGCAATACTCAAGGCTGTGAGGTGACCCGCCCTGTCGTTCATGCGATCGGTGCCGCTGTGTGGCACTATGACGCAAGCTCCCATTGGCATGGGTGCCCCTGCGGCGAGGTTGTCGCCAATGACAAGGACGCGCACGCATACGGTAGCTTCACATGGCAAAGCGAGACACAGCACAAGAAGACGTGCGAATGCGGCGCCACCGTCACGGCCGAGCATACCTGGAGTGACGGCGAGCTTACCAAGGCTCCCACCTGCCGGGATGCCGGGGAAAGAACACGCGTCTGCACCGTTTGTGAGGCAACAAGCGTCAAAGAGACCGCGATCGATGCGGCCGCCCACCCCGATGATAACGGTGACCGCCGCTGTGATTTGTGCGGCGAGCCGATCGCCGGCGGCCTCACGGGCGGTGCCATTGCGGGGATCGCCGTCGGCGCGACCGCAGCGGTCGGTCTTGGGGGCTTCTCGCTCTTCTGGTTCGTGCTAAAAAAGAAAAGCTGGCATGAGCTGATCGCCCTCTTTAAAAAGTAAAGGACTGCCATCGCACACAAAAAAGGAGCACCTCTGCGTACCTGCCATAGAGCAGGTACGCAACGAAATTTGCCCTTTCGGGCAAGTGAAATCGCTTTGCGGTGAAATATTTGCTCCGCAAATGTGAAATGTCCGCTTGCGCGGACGTGGGCAAATTTCATTTCACATCGA
>JAZSGE010000008.1:0-17691 GCA_045532575.1 Eubacteriales bacterium
TTGTGAAATATCTCACTGCGTTCGATGTGAAATGAAATTTGCCCACGTTCGCGTAGCGAACATTTCACATTTGCAAGGCAAATATTTCACCGCGAAGCGATTTCACTTGCCCGAATGGGCAAATTTCGTTGGGGCACCTGCGATAAAGCAGGTGCCCCGAGGCACTCCTGTTTTTTGTGTGAGTATTACTGGTTGCGGCGGACGTAATCGACGTTCTCCGCGAAGTGGATATCCTCCTGCTGATCGGCATAGTAGTTGACGATCTCGCAGAAGTAGGCAACAGCATCGGCGGCGGTGGCACCGCTGTTGTACCAGAGATAGAGGTTACCGTTCTGAACGGTGATGCCGTAGAAGCCGTCACCGTAGGTGTTGGCATAGGCGCCGGCGGTGCTTCTGCCACTGAGAAGGACGTAACCGCCCTTCGAAAGATCGGCAGAGGCAGTGGGGGCAACCGTGAGCTCAACGGCAATGCGAGCCACAAGAAGATCCTGCAAGGCCCCCATGGCATCAAGCTCCGGCGAGTTGACCAGGAGAAGGTCGGTCAATGCCGCAGAGCCGGCGAAGATCGAGACATAGGGATCCACGCCCTCGATCTCATTCATAACCTTCTGGATGTTCGGGTAGGCCATGCGGTAGTCAATACGGGCGGCCTCGGTCAGATCATGGAGCGACTGAGCGGTGCCGGGATCGGTCGTGCCTCTCGTGGTGTCGGCAAAGAAGACGGTAATCTCCCCGTTCTCGTCCTCTGCAATGGCAAAGCCAACGTAGACATAGGGGATCTCATAGGCATCCAGGTCGTCTTCAACGATGACGTCCTTTGTGAAGTAGAGGTCGCCGTCCTTGACGAAGGTACCCTCGGCCGCGGCGGTCTCCCAATAGCCCTGCACCAGCGTGATGCCGGAATCCTCAGCAAGCGTGATCTCACCCGTAGCGGTATTGATGGCCGCCTTCAGGGTATCGGCGGTCAGATCGTCACTCGCCTCGGCCATCAGGAGGCCGGTCTTCACGGTGGTGCCGCGAACGGCGAGGTCACGGATGAGCTCGAGATCGGTAGCGAAGAGGGCACGCAGACCAAGGTCGCCCTCGAGATGGAGCTGCCAGCCGGCAAAGCCGATGGCGCCGTGGCCGACGGCGGCCGCGTAATGGTCGCGGTACTGCGCGGCAATGACATCGTTCAGGGTCTTCTGCAGGACGGGCTGCGAGTAGGTGCCGGTCGCCGAGTAGGAGGCGAAGGCAGCAATGACATTGCGAAGAGCCGTATCGGACAGGGGAATAAGAGCGCGAACGTCAAGGGCGTAGGCACGGGCGAGGGCGCTGAAGTTGACGGCAGCCTCATCGGTACCGAAGTCGTACAGGATGCCCGCGATCGTCGCATCGTAGAGCGCGAGAGCCGCGGCACGGTCACCGCCCACCTCGCAGGGCTTCATAGCCTCGAAGAGGGTCGTCTTCTGTGCCTCGGTGAGGTAGTTGTACATGGTGAGATCGAAGCCGTAGAAGCCGGCAAGGTCGGCGAAGTGGTTCTGGAGAATCTCGGCCTCGGTCAGGACACAGGTGTAGGTACGGAGGGCGAAGAAGGTAGGATTACCACCGTTACCGAGCCAGCCGATGTCACTACCGTTGACGGGCATGCCCGTGACATCCAGGACATTTGCACCGTTCAGATAGCCCTTGAGGTTCGCCGTACCGTCGTCAAAGATCTCCTGGGTCGCGCCGGGCGTGCCCTTCGGCACCTCGCGCGGGGGGTTGACGTAGATGACCGCGGGGTTAGCGGCCACGGTGGTTGCGGCCGTGAACTCGGTCACGCCGTTCGTTTTATGCTGATAAATGATCGGCTCCTCAACCACGGCGCCGTCCTTGATCTCGTAGAAGGCGTAGTAGAGCTTGCCGTCCTTCTCGGCCGTGATGTAGTGGGCCTTGCCCTCCTCGTCCACAGTCAGGACAACGATGCGGGGACCGTAGACATCGAAGGCCGCCTTATCACCGGGCAGGTATTTGCTCGTTGCGGTGTCGGAGACGTAATAGGTCTTGCCGCCGATCTCGGTCTTGTAGACGTAGGCGTTTTTACGGACGGCGTTCATTGTACCGACGTTGGTGGAGGAGAACTTCAGGTTGCCCTCTGCATCGGCATCCTGCTCGACGAGGTAGTAGTGGCCGGAATCAACGCCGTAGGTCCTGTCGAGCGTCAGGGTGATATCAAGGGAGGAGGAATACTTCACACCGGCGTTCGGATTGTTGACGGAGAAGGTCTTATCCTCCGCAGGACCGGTCTCGCCGCAGAAGGTGTAGTAGGTGTAGGAGGAGAGCCTACCGGTCTTGGGAGTGCCGGGGTTCGCGAAGTTCACACGGAAGGTATCGAGCTGGAAGTTGATGGCACCCGTCCAGTCCATGACGATCTGGTAGGTGATGGCCGGACTGGAGTGGTCGGCCGAGGAGAGCTTCAGAACATTGTTCTGACCGCAGATCAGGCGACCGTCGCCCCATTCACGGATGTTGGAGTGACCCCAGCCTTTATCGCCAATATCACCGAAGAGGAGCTTGTCGCCACCCTTAAAGAAGTACTTTTCGCGGGCGGCAGCCTCGCCGGAGACCTCGGGAGTGCGGAGCTTATCCGGGTTCCATACAGTCGTGTTACCCTGCTTCACGGTGTGAGGCAGGTTCCAGGTCTCCTCGGGATAGGAGTAATCCATGTAAAGCTTGCCGTCGTTGGGCGTTGCGGCATAGAAGTCTGCCCACGTGACGAGCTGATCCTGACGGACGTAGAGATCCTTGTAATCGGGCGCCGCCTCGGGGAGGTAGGCACCGTACTTTTCCTGAATGATCGCCTCTACGGCCTGATCGACGGCGCCCTGCACCATCGAGCGGCTGGTCTTCTGCGCGGCGGGCATGGCGTTCGCTACGGCGTAGACGGTCTCACGGTCGATGGGATCGAGCGAGAGGACAGCGGCGATATCGAGCGAAAGGCCCTTGGCGAGCTCGATGAAGTCAAGGCAGGCGGCGGTGGGCAGTGCGATCCCCTCGGCGAGGGCATTGTACACGACCTCATCGACGATCCCCTTCAGCTTCGCGACGAGGAGCTCGCGCTCGGCAAGGCCGCCACCGATCACGTCATCGGTGAACTGCTCGGCGATCGCAAGCTTCTTTGCGTCGGGCAGCGAGACGATGGCACCGATGTCGAGCTTATACCACTTGGCAATGTCGGCGAAGTGGTTAAGGGTCATCTCGTCGGCGGTCAGCGCGCGGTTGTACATACGGATGGCAAAGTATGTAGAGGAGATGTTGTGGCCGTAGTTGATAAGCGAATTGCGGGTAGCGTCTGCAAGGTCGCTATTATAGTTAACGTTGGAGGTGAAGACGGCGTTGCCGTTGTACCAGAGGGCGGCCTTACCGGTCAGCTCGTTCCCGTCGTCATCCTTAGCCTTCACGGAATGGGTGACCTCGTAGGTGATATCCATCGGCTTCGTATTGTCGAGCGGGATGGTGTAGGCACCCTCCTCACCGTAGGCGGGGAAGGCAAGCGAGCTGATCTGGTTGTAGCCCTCGATCCCTTTGAAGACGAGCGTATCGCCCTCGGCAGGATCGGCCGCATAGATCGCCTCGGTCGCCAGCTCGACGCCGCGGAGCATAAAGGTCCGCGAGCCAAAGTCATAGCCGGGGAGCATGACGTACTGCGCGGTCACCGTGGTATCGGAGGAGAGCGCTCCGCCACCCAGCGAGAGGTAGGCATCGTTGTGACCGTAGGGATGGAAGGTGAGACCGCCGGCGACCGCGTCAAAGGGAGCAAAGCCGTATTCACCGGTAGCATCGCGCCAGGTCTGACCGAGAGCATACGCCGGCTTCGGCTCGCTCCAGCCGGGAGCGGTGCCGAAGAAGGTGTTCGACTTGAGCCAGGCCTTGACGTTGTTCACATACCCGTTGATCGTCGGCTTGTAGTCGGGCGTCCAATCGACGGTGTTCGACGTGACCTCGTACTTCACACCGGTCTCGATGGTCTTCTCTGCGGCGGTGGCCACGGCGTCGTCGATCGTATCAAAATAGACGATGCCATCCTCGTCCGTGAGGGCACCGTTCGCCGAGGTGATCCAGAAAAGGATACGGTCGTTGGCGTTAGCCACGACATCCTCGGCATACGTCTCATCGTACGCCGAGCGGAGGACATAGCCCTTCTCGTTCGCAGGATCGGTGCGGCGGAGAGCGATGAGCTCGGCGCGGGCGGCGGCGAGGCTCATGCTCGCATCGCTCACGAGCTTGCCCTCCGCATCCTCGATCCAGAAGTCCATACGGACGTCGATATCCGCATAATCCTCACCGAAGATCGGGGCGACCGGAAGGAGATCCTCCTCGGTCATCCCGTCGGGCTTCCAGATAGAGTTGGTATTGAAAAAGTCCATCATCAGGATGGCGCCGTCGGTCACGTAGAGAGACGAATAATCGTAGCTCTCCTCGGTATCCGCGGCAGACGCCGACAGAAGCAGGACCGGCATGGCCGAGACCAGCATCACGAGCGTCAAAAGCAGGGAAAGTACGCGCTTTTTCATGGGCATTCTCCTCATAATATGGATTCAAAATTAAAAAACGTTGTGGGCGGTGATGGTACACCGCATTTATTTTATCATATATATATTGAAATTGCAAGAGGAAAGGGGCGCTTCCCGGCGTTTTTTACGTTTGCGACAAAAGTTCCGGTCGGGGATTGGCGAGGGTGACGAAAATATGGCGACAGCGCCGGAGGCTGGAGGCTTCCCGGGGGCGGACGGAAGAGAAAAGAAACGGAAAACGCCGCCCGACAGAGCCGGACGGCGTTGGTATCAGGCCCAGGCCATCGAGGAGGGCTTGGGGGTTTTGAGAAGGAGGGGCTTTAAGAAGGTGACGGCCTTTTCGAGGCCCTCGTCGATCGAGAGGAGGCTGTCCTCGTGCTCGATCGACATGACGCGGTCGTAGCCCACGAGGCGCAGGGCGCTGATGACATCGCGCCACCAATCCTCGCCGTGGCCGTAGCCGACGGTGCGGAAGACCCAGGAGCGATGGAGCTCGTCGCCGTAATGCTTGCAGTCGAGGACGCCGGCGGCGGCGGTGTTCTGCGGGTCGATGCGGGTATCCTTCGCGTGGAAGTGGTGGATGGCATCCCCGAGGAGGCGGATGGCGGTGACGGCATCCATCCCCTGCCAGACGAGGTGCGAGGGGTCAAAGTTCGCGCCGAGGACCGGGCCGATCTCGCGGCGGATGCGGAGCATCGTCTCGGTATTGTAGACACAGAAGCCGGGGTGCATCTCAAAGGCGATGCGGACGCCGTGGGCCTTCGCAAAGGCGCCGGCCTCCTGCCAATAGGGGAGGAGGACGTCGTTCCACTGGTAGTCAAGGACCTTCAGAAAATCGTCGGGCCAGGGGCAGGTCACCCAGTTCGGGTACTTGGCGCCCGGGTGGTCGCCGGGGCAGCCCGAGAAGGTGACAAGGGTATCGACACCGAGCTCCTCGGCGAGGAGGACGGCGCGGCGGTAGTCGGCATCGAAGGCCTTGGCGGTCTCGGCATCGGGATGGACGGGGTTGCCGTGGCAGGCAAGGGCCGCGATGGGCATGCCGTGGTCGGCGACCGTCTTCTTGAAGGCGGCGAGGGCTGCCTTATCGGCAAGCAGAAGCTCGGGGTCGCAATGCGCTTTGCCGGGATAGCCGCCGGCGCCGATCTCGAGGGCTTCGACCCCGAGGGCGGCGAGACGGTCAAGGGATTCCCGGAAGGGGAGACCCGCGTACAGATTTTCAAGGACACAAAGTTTCACGGTGGTACCTCCGTTTTTTGTTTTTCTTTTATTTTAGCATTGATGGGCGTTCTTGGCAAGGGGGAACGGTGAGAAAAGAAAAAAATGCGCGCCGGAGGCGGAAGATGTGAAAGAAAAAACGCCGCACGGAGGGCGGCGTTTTTTCCTAAGGGGTGCTGAGCGCGGTTTTAGCCTGCGGAGTTAGAATTTGAAGTAGTTTTTGGCATTCTCATAGCACACGCCGCGGACGATGCGCTCAAGGGAGGCGCGGTCGTTCGGGTATTCGCCGTTATCGACCCATGTGCCGATGAGGTTGCAGAAGATGCGGCGGAAGTACTCGTGGCGGGGGTAGGAGACGAAGCTGCGGCTGTCGGTCAGCATGCCGACGAAATTCGAAAGGATGCCGAGGTTGGCGAGGGCCTGCATCTGGCCCTCCATGCCGTCACGCTGGTCGTTGAACCACCAGCCCGAGCCAAACTGGATCTTCCCTGCCGTCGGGGCGCTCTGGAAGCAGCCCATGATGGTGCCGAGAACGTAGTTATCCTTCGGGTTCAGGGTGTAGAGGATGGTCTTCGGCAGGCAGTCGTCCACCGCGAGGGTGTCGAGGAAGCCGGCGAGGTCGGCCGCGATCTCGCGGTCGTTGACCGAGTCAAAGCCGGTATCGGCGCCAAGGAGACGGTACATCTTGGTGTTGTTGTTGCGGAGGGCGCCGATGTGGAGCTGCATGGCCCAGTCACGCTTGACGTACTCGGCGGCGCAGATCTTCAGGACGGCGGTGCGGAAGATATCGGCCTCGCGCTCGGTGATCTCACCGCCGTTCATGCGCTTTTCAAAGACGGCGGCGGCATCCCCCTCGGTGCAAGGGGCGGCCTCGAGGGCGTGGTCGGAGAGGCGGCAGCCGTGGGCATGGAAATACTCGATGCGGCCGCCGAGCCAGGTCAGGAGCTCGGAGTAGGTCTTGACACCGATCTTCTCAATGTAGGGAAGGAAGGTCTCCTTGCCGATCTCGACCGCCTTATCGGGACGGAAGGTCGGGAGGATCTTGGTCGAGAAGCCGGCGAGGGCCTCGTGATACTCGAGGGTGTCGGCGGGATCGTCGGTCGTGCAGACAGTCTCGACATTCGACTTGGTGATCAGGGCGCGGGCACGGAAGCTGTCCTCGGCGAGGGCGCGGTTGCAGATGTTCCAGACCTCCTCGCAGTTCTCCTCGGTGAGGGGATCCTGGATGCCGAAGTAGCGGAGCAGCTCAAGGTGGGTCCAATGGTAGAGGGGGTTGCCGATGAGAAGCGGCAGGGTGCGGCTCCACGCCTTCCACTTTTCAAAGCCGTCGGCATTGCCGGTGATGTACTCCTCGGGGATGCCGTTCGAGCGCATCTGGCGCCACTTGTAGTGGTCGCCGCCGAGGAAGAGGTCGTAGGTATCGCGGAACTTGTAGTTGTCGGCGATCATCTTCGGCTGCAGGTGGCAGTGGTAGTCGATGATCGGAAGCTCCTCGGCGAACTCGTGGTAGAGATACTTCGCGGTTTTTGAGCGGAGCATAAAGTCTTCGGTGATGAAGCCCTTATTGCTTTTCGGCATGATAGGCATGATATTCCTCCGTTTGTGCGCCACGGGCGCATTTTTGATTATCACCGTAAGTATAGCATCTTTTTTTGCCCCCGTCAATCTTTTTCTTTATATTTCGGCGCCGAGGGTGGGGCGGCAAAGAAAAGCGCAAGGCTCGGCGAAGGTGGCAAAATGTAAGGTTTTGTTTTCTCTTTTGCTTTTTTCGACGGGATGGTGATGATTTTTGATACTTCCTCTTGTCAAAACGGTGGCGGCGTGGTACAATGGAGGAGAAATTCTTTCGGGAGTCATGATTATGGAGAACATTGCCGAGATCGCGGTCATAGGAGCCGGACATGCGGGCATTGAGGCGGCGCTGGCCGCCGCACGCATGGGGGTGCCTACCCTGCTCTTCACGCTTTCGCTTGACGCGGTCGGGAATATGCCCTGCAATCCCTCGATCGGGGGGACGGCCAAGGGGCATCTTGTGTATGAGATCGACGCTCTTGGCGGCGAGATGGGGCGCGCGGCCGATGCGGTGACCCTCCAATCCCGCACGCTGAATGCGGGCAAGGGGGCGGCGGTCCGCTCAAAGCGTGTGCAGGCCGACCGCATGGCTTATCGCGCGTACATGAAGCGCGTGCTCGAGCGCGAGCCCCGCCTCTCGCTCATCCAGGCCGAGGTCACCGAGATCCTCGTTGAGGACGGGGCGGTGTGCGGTGTCAGGACGGCGCTTGGCGAGGTCTTCCCCGTCCGGCGTGCCATCGTGGCGACCGGCACCTTCCTGGCGGGCGAGGTCTTTGTGGGGCACAGGTCCTTCCCTGCCGGGCCCGACGGGCTCCTGCCTGCCTACGGTCTTGGTGACTCGCTCCGCGCCCTCGGCCTTTCGCTCCAGCGCTTCAAGACCGGGACGCCGGCGCGCATTGCGCGGCGGTCGGTCGATTTCTCGGCCCTCGAGGTACAGGAGGGGGAGCACCCGGTCATCCCGTATGCGGCCGACACCGACCGGGAGGAGCTGTCGGCACGGAAGCAGATCCCGTGCCACGTTCTCTACACGACCGAGAAAACGCACGAGATCATACGGAAGAACATCGAGAAGAGCGCGCTCTTCTCGGGGCTTATTCACGGCACGGGGCCGCGCTACTGCCCCTCGATCGAGGACAAGATCACGCGCTTTGCCGATAAGGAGCGCCATCAGCTCTTCCTCGAGCCGACGGGCGCCGACACCGAGGAGATGTACCTCCAGGGCTTTTCGACCTCGATGCCGCCCGAGGTGCAGAGGGAGATGCTCCGCTCGCTCCCCGGGATGGAGCACGCCGAGATGACGCGCTATGCCTATGCCATCGAATACGACTGCATTGATCCGACCGAGCTTTCGGCAACGCTGGAATGCAAGCGGGTGCGCGGGCTTTACGGCGCCGGGCAGTTCAACGGGACCTCGGGCTACGAGGAAGCCGCCGCACAGGGGATCCTCGCCGGGATCAACGCCGCCCTGGCGGTCCGTGGGGAGGAGCCCCTGATCCTTCCGCGCTCCTCGTCCTATCTTGGAACCCTGGTCGATGATCTTGTGACCAAGGGAACGCGCGAGCCCTATCGCATGATGACCTCGCGCTCGGAATACCGTCTGCTCCTCCGCCAGGATAACGCCGACCGCCGCCTGACCCCCATCGGGCACCGCATCGGGCTCATCGACGATGAGCGCTTTGCCGCCTACGAGAGAAAGCAGGCGGCGATCGCCGCCGAGCGGGCGCGGCTCGAATCGACGGTGGTACCGCCCTCGGAGAGAAACAACAAGATCCTCGCATCGCTCGGCACGGCGCCCCTTACGACGGGGGCACGCCTTACCGAGCTCTTGCGCCGCCCCGAGCTTGACTACGCGGCCATAGCGCCGCTCGACCCTGCGAGGCCCGAGCTCGACCCCGCCGTTGTGCTTACGGTCGAGATCGACATCAAGTACGAGGGGTATCTCAGGCGCGAGGAGGCCGAGGTGCATCGCCAGGAGAAGCTCGAATCCCTGCGCCTTTCCGAGGACATCGACTACGGCGCGATCCGCGGGCTCCGCCTCGAGGCGGCGCAGAAGCTCTCTGCCATGCGCCCGTCAAGCGTTGGGCAGGCGGCGCGCATCAGCGGTGTCAGCCCTGCCGACATCAGCGTGTTGCTCATCTATCTCGGGAAATAGTCATACTTCCCCCGCTTTGGCATATACTGCTACCAAGGGCGGTCCGCCGCCAACGCTATCGGGGGGTGCCGTATGTGCCACAGAAACCTGTTTAAGATCCTCAGCATTGCCGTTCTTTCCTTCGGCCTTGGGATCATCCTGTCCTTTTTCATCCCCGAGGGTGTCCTCGTGATCATCGAGGCTATGCTTATTATGGCGGTAGGAGTGCTTTGCTTTCTACAAAAATAGGCAGGTACCGACTATGAAGATCGTCGTTGTCCGCGCGCCGCGGCTCCTCCGGGGTGCGCTCCGCCGTTTATTCGGCATTCGCGAAGACAAATAAATAAAGATCCACCCGCACATGATATGCACCCCAAAAGTTAGACGCTTTTGGAGGTGCATATCAATAGCGGGTGGATTTTCGTTTTCGGGCATAGGCCCAACAGTACGGGGGGCGTGAGTGCGCCTTGTATTGGCCGCCGAGATCCCAAACGGCGTATGGCGAAGGGCAGCTACGGCGGGGACGTCGGTCCCTACAGGTGGGGGCACAGTCCCTCCGTCGGCTGCGCCGCCACCTCCCCTTACACAGGGGAGGCTTGATTGGGCGCGCTCCCCCACGTGGCTGTCGTTTATCATACAAGGGAGCGCCGGCTACCGTATCTTTAGCCTTCCCTGGCGAGGGAAGGTGGCAGCCGTAGGCTGACGGATGAGTCGTTAAGCGACGAAAACAAAGATGCTATGGCAATGCGATCGGTTGGCCTGCATGAACTTTCCTTCATACCTCTTCGTTTGCCGGCGGAGCGACTCATCCACCGCAAGCGGTCCCCCTTCCCCCACCGGGGAAGGCAAGCCCTCTCCGTCACGCATTCGCGTGACACCTCCCCCAAAGGGGGAGCCTAAGCCGGGGGGGTAAACCATAGCATCTTCGCAAGGGTAGCTGCCGGGGGCTCCTTCCACCGCGTTGCGGTCCCCCTTTCTCTCGGAGGGAGGCTTGAGGAGAGAGAAAAAAGCCCGTCGTGGACGGGCTTTTTTGGGGTGGGTCAGACGGTGCCGGTGAGGACGAGGACAGCTTCACCGGGGGTGACCGTGAAGGCACCGGTCACGGGATCCTGCGTATAGGTGGCGGCAGGGACGGCGAGGGCGCCGGGGAGGGTGGTGAAGCTCCCGGTCGTTTCGTCGTAGGTGTAGCCGACACCCTCGGTGAGGACGGTGCCGTTGAGGGTCACGGTCAGGGCGCCGAGGGCGGGCACGAGGAGGTCGGTGATGATGGCATCATCGGCGGCGACGATGGGGGTGGCGCCGTAGTTCTGCACCGTGATCGTATAGGTGATCGTATCGCCGGGCGAGACGACGGTCGGGGTCATTTCCTTGGTAACGGCGAGCGAGGCACCGCCGGTGGCGGTCACCGTCTCGGTGGCGGTGATGGAGCTACCGAGACCGGGCGATGTGACGGTGGCGGTGTTGGTGATGGTGCCGTCGGGGCCGAGGGGGGCATATTCGTTCGGGGTGGCGGTATACACGAGCACGCCGCTCCCGCCGGCCGGGAGGCTAAGGCCCGTGAAGGTGACACCCGTCCCGAGGGTCACGGTGGGGGTGGCGGCCGGGGTGCCGTTCACGAAATAGCCGACCGAGCCCTCGACATAGTCAAGGGGAACGAGCGAGGTAGCACCGAAGGGATAGGCGCCGAGATCATCGGCAACCGTGATGCCCGTGAGGGTCGCTTGCGAGGTGTTGACGATGCCGACGACATAGGTGACGGGCTGCCCCACGGTATAGGTGGTATCGGGGGCGGTCTTGGTGACGGTGAGTGCCTCGGTGAGCTCACCCGTCACGGTATTGGAAACAGTGGCGGTGCCATTGTACAGCAGAGTGGCACGGTTGGTGATAATGGCCATGTGGCTTCTCCTTTCTTCGGGGGAATTCCCCCATAGCAGTCTATGCGGAAGGAGGGCGAGGGTCGCCGCGCGGTGTCGAAAAAAGAGACTCTCCAAACGGTGGAGGCGAGGATAGCGCGGCCGTATTGACTTTTTTCTTTCTCTGTGTTATAATACGCGCGAGCAAAAGAAAGGCGGAGGTGCAAATGAAGATCCTTATTATCGGTGCCGGTACTGTCGGCACGGCGATCGCGACTCAGCTGGCGGGAGAGGGACACGACCTGACCGTCATTGATCGGGATGCCGAAACGCTCTCCGAGCTTTCCAACACCGCCGACGTCTTCGGCATTGTCGGTAACGGTGCCGATGTTGCCGTCCTGCGCCGCGCCGGCGTTGAGCACGCGAATCTTGTGATCGCCGTGACGGCGGGGGACGAGCTCAACATCCTCTGCTGTACCGTCGCCCGTAAGCTGGGGGCGCGGCACACCATTGCGCGCGTGCGCAATCCCGAATATTCCGAGCTCATGCAGCTGATGAAGCACGAGATGAGCCTTTCGATGACCATCAACCCCGAGCTCTCGGCGGCGAAGGAGATCTACCGCACGCTCCGCTTCCCTGCCGCCGCGAAGATCGAGGTCTTCTGCCGTGGACGGGTGGAGCTGGCCGAATTTACCGTGGCCGAGGGCTCACCCCTGGCGGGGGCAACGCTCAACGAGCTCCGCACACGCATCCAGATCGGCTTCCTCGTGTGCGCTGTCCGGCGCGGTGACGAGACCTACATCCCCTCGGGCGACTTCCGCCTCAAGGCGGGGGACGTCATCTGTGTGACGGCACCCGAGCGCGACATTACCGCCTTTTTCAAGGCGGTCAGGATGTACCGCCATCCCGTGAAGAGCATTCTGATCGCGGGGGCCGGGCGCGTTACCTATTACCTCCAGCAGCTGCTCGCGGGGAGCCATATGGCCTCGACCGTCATTGATACGAGCAAGGAGCGGTGCCACGAGCTGGCCGAGGCCTTCCATTGTACGGTCGTGTGTGACGATGCCACCAAGCAGGAGGTCCTCACCGAGGAGGGGATCGAGCGTGCCGATGCCTTCCTGGCCCTTTCGGACGTGGACGAGGAAAATGCGATCGTTTCGCTGTATGCGAAGACCAAGAGCGTACCGAAGATCGTGACCCTGATCTCGAAGATCTCCTACATCGACTTTTTCAAGCAGGCGGGGCTTGAGAGCATCGTGTCGCCGAAATCCTCGACGGCCGCGCCCATCCTGCGCTACGTGCGTGCGCTGGCCCATGCCGAGGACTCGGAGATCGAGACCCTCAATAAGCTGATGGACGGCTCGGCGGAGGCGCTCGAATTCCTTGTGAAGGAGGATGTCCCGGGCCTCACCGATACCCCCCTGCGCGAGGTCTCGCTGCGCGGCGGCGTTCTTGTGGCGTGCATCGTACACGAGAACGAGGTCATCATCCCGAAGGGCAACGACCGCATCCTACGCGGTGACACGGTCCTTGTCATTACGACGAGCAATCAGCGGATGGACAGCATCGGGGATGTACTGAAATGAATTACCGTATGCTCGGATACCTTTTCGGTGTCCTCCTGACGATCGAGGCGGCCCTCCTCCTCTTCCCTCTTCTGACAGCCGCCGTCCTTGGCGAATCGGTCCTGCCCTTCCTCTACACGATGGCGATCCTCCTCGGGGTGGCGATCCCCCTGATCCTGCTCCGCCCGCGCAACGATCGGCGCTTTTATGCCCGTGAGGGCTTCGTTTGTGCGGCGGGGTCGTGGATCCTTTTGTCGCTCTTCGGGGCGCTCCCCTTCGTCTTTTCGGGGGCGATCCCGCATTACGTGGATGCTTTTTTTGAGACGGTATCCGGCTTTACGACCACGGGCTCAACGATCCTCCGAGAGATCGAGAGCCTGCCGCGCGGCGTTCTGCTCTGGCGGAGCCTTACGCACTGGGTAGGAGGCATGGGGGTCTTAGTCTTCATGCTGGCGATCCTCCCCGCCGACAACAGCCGTGCCATGCACCTTCTGCGCGCCGAGGTCCCGGGGCCGACCAAGGGGAAGCTCGTGCCGAAGCTCCGCGAGACCGCCCTCATCCTCTACGGCATCTACATTGCCCTGACGGTGCTCGAGGTCATTGCCCTCCTCGTTACGGGGATGCCCTTCTACGATTCGCTGGTCAGCGCGATGGCCACGGCCGGCACCGGTGGCTTTTCGGTCATGAACACCTCCATTATGGCCTACGGTAATCCTGCGGCGGAATGGATCATTGCGGTGTTTATGCTGATGTTCGGTATCAACTTCAACCTCTTTTTCTTCCTTCTCATCGGCAAGCTCCGCGATGTCCTCAAAAACGAGGAGCTCCGCGTGTATCTCCTCATCGTGGTGGCGGCGACCGCTGTGGTGCTCATCGACACCTATTCCCTTTTTGAGAGCTTTGGCGAGGGGATACGCACCGCCTTCTTCCAGGTGGCGAGCGTTGTCTCGACCACAGGCTTTGTGACGGCCGATTTCAATACCTGGCCGATGCTCTCGAAGATGGTATTGCTCCTTTTGATGTTCCTCGGTGCCTCGGCCGGCTCGACGGCGGGCGGCATGAAGATCTCGCGCGCGGTCATCCTTTTCAAGAATGCGGGGCGCGAGCTGCGGCACATCCTGCGGCCGCGCTCGGTCAACGTGACACGCCTTGACGGGGTGGCCCTGCCCGAGGAGACCGTGCGCTCGACAAGCAACTATCTCGTCCTGTACGTGCTCACCTTCCTTGCGGGGGCACTCCTCATTTCGGTGGACGGTACCTCGCTCGAGACGACGCTCACGGCATCTCTCACCTGCCTCAGCAACGTGGGGCCGGGGCTTGGCGCTGTCGGCCCGATGGGGAACTTTGCCGACTTCTCCTACTTCTCGAAGGTCGTGCTGTCGCTTGAGATGCTGGTCGGGCGCCTTGAGATCTTCCCGATACTGATCTTCTTTGCTCCCTCGACCTGGAAGAGGATGTAAGGGGAGGTTTTGTTTACATTATTTGTAAAAAGAGCCGCGACGCGGCTCTTTTTTCTTTGGGATAGGGGGGAGGCCGAGATCCCAAACGACACGGAGCGCCGTTTACTCCTCGCTTTGCTCGGCGTTCGACTGCGCTCAGGTGACACGGCGGCGGGGCACAAGCGGGGGAGGGAACCGGAGGCGGAGGGGAGGGGGGTGACGGTGTGGAGCTTAGGTCGGCGAGAAGTGTAAAATAGCCGATTTTACCCACGGAATAGCCCATTCTACGGGTCGGAATACCTTATAATGAAAATAGTAGGGTTTTCCCTGCGAAAGCCAGAAAATGCAACTCATTCGTTTTCAATGGAGGTTTTATGAAGAAGATCAGTGTCATCGTCATCGGTGCCGGTCACCGAGGGATGGGATATTCGAGAATTGCAAAGAAGGACTTTGAGGATCTTTACGACATCGTTGCTGTGGCCGACCCTGTGGAATGCCGCCGCAACTACGTGCGCGATCTGTACAACATCCCGGAGGATCGCGTCTTTACCGATTGGCGCGAGATCCTGGCCTGCGGCAAGATCGCCGATGCCGCCATCATCGCCACGATGGACCGCGATCACTTTGCCCCCACGATGCAGGCCATTGAGCTTGGCTACGATATTCTGTTAGAGAAGCCGATCGCCCCGACCCCCGAGGAATGTGCCGCGATCACCAAGGCCGCCGACGAAAAGGGCGTCCGGGTGCTGATCTGCCACGTGCTTCGCTTTACTCCCTTCTATGGGCGGCTCAAGGAGCTGATCCTTTCGGGCATTATCGGAGACGTCCAGGTGGTCGAGCAGGTCGAGCACGTCGGCCTCATTCACCAATCGCACTCCTTTGTGCGCGGCAAGTGGGGCAATAGCTCCCGCTCCTCCACGATGCTGCTCCAGAAGTCCTGCCACGATATTGATATCATTCAGTGGCTGATCGACAAAAAGTGCGAGCGCGTCTCCTCCTTCGGCTCGCTCAACTACTTCACCGAGGAGAATGCCCCCGAGGGAGCACCCGAGCGCTGCCTTGACGGCTGCCCCGCCGCCGAGACCTGCCCCTTCCACGCGAAAAAGCTTTACCTCGGCACCCACTGGTCGCGCAACTGGTTTGCGGGCGCTGCCACCAAGCTCCTGAATCCGACCGATGAGCAGGTGCGCGAGGCGCTTGCCACCACCAACTACGGCCGCTGTGTTTTCCGCTGTGACAACGACGTTGTGGACCACCAGGTCGTCAACATGGAATTCGAGGGCGGCGTGGTCGCCTCCTTCACGATGGCCGCCTTCAACGGCTGGGGTGGCGGTCGCGCCATCCGCGTCATGGGCACTAAGGGAATGCTCCGCGCCTCCACGAGCGACAAGGAGATCTTTTTCGACAATGCCGCGACGGGTGAGACCGAAATGATCCCCGTGGACATCGGCACCGGCGCCACGATCGTGGACGGGCACGGCGGCGGCGACAACGGCATCATGAGCGTCTTTAACCGCCTTGTGAATAACGAATACGACGGCGTGCGCGCCGCCACCATTGCCACCTCCTGCGAAAACCACATGATCGTTTTTGCGGCTGAGGAAGCGAGAGAGAAAGGAACCGTTGTGAGCGTGCCCGAGTACGCCGCACGGTATGGTATGTAACTATGGCTATCACTATCACACCGGTATCCTCGACCACGAGGATCTTCATCAAGGACACCCCCCGCGCGCTCGAGGGGCCCGTCATCCTCTTTGAGGGAGACTCGGCGCATCTGTCGCTCGCCGTTAAGTCCGACCTCTACTACCACTACGGCGCCCTCCGCCTCTCGGGCGGTGCGGCCGCCCGTGCCATCGACATCAAGCGCATCGGCTACGTGCCGTCGATCCTTGATGCGCCGGTCGCCGGACTTGACGATTACTACGAGCGCTCCCCCGAGCACCTCTATCCCGACGTGCTCGAGCCCGTTGACCCGAAGCGCATCAACTGCCAGCCGGGCTTCAACCAGGCCTTCTTCCTGACGATCAAGGATTCCGAGAAGATCCCCGTCGGCGACAACAAGGTGACGGCGACCGTGACGGCGACCTACGACGATGGCAACAAGGTGGTCGGCAAGGCCTCCTTTATCATCCGCAAGGTGGCGGCAAGACTGCCGAAGCAGAGATGCATCAGCACCTGCTGGATGCACTATGACAGCTTCATTGCCCAGCACAACGTCAAGCTCTTCACGAAGGACTTCTACAAGATCTTCGGCTCGTATCTGGATGCCGCGGTATACAGCGGACAGACGATGCTCCTTGTGCCGATCTTCACGCCTGCCTTCGACACCGAGCGCGGCACCGAGCGCCTGACGGCGCAGCTCCTCGATATCCGCGAGGACGAGGACGGCAGCTTCCACTTCGATTTCACGAAGCTGCATGAGTTCATCAAATTCGCGAGGGCACACGGCATCGAGCAGCTCGAGATGCCGCCCCTCTTTACCCAGTGGGGCGCCGAGCATGCACCGAAGATCATGGTGAAGAAGCCGAACGGCCGCACCGTCCGCCGCTTTGGCTGGGAGACCGACTCGCTCTCGGACGAGTACCGCCGCTTCCTGACGACGCTCATCCCCCAGCTTGTCGCCGAGATGCGGTCGATCGGGATGGAGGAGCAGACCTTCTTCCACGTATCGGACGAGCCGCACGTCGATCAGCTCGAGCGCTACAACGCCTGCAAGGCGATGATCACGCCCCTGCTCGGCAACTGCCGCACGCTTGATGCCTGCAGCGATATTGCGTTCGCCGGGAAGAACGAGCGCGAGTACGCTGTGCCGATCGTCAACAAGCTCGATCCCTTCATCGAGGCCGGGTGCCGCCCGCTCTGCACCTACTTCTGCTGCAGTCCTGTGAACGGGTATTTCCCGAACCGCCACTTCGGCATGCCGCTCCAGCGCCTCATCGTGCTCGGTGCGATGCTCTACAAGTACGACATTGCCCTCTTTTTGCAGTGGGGCTTCAACTTCTATAACACCTTCCTCTCGCGCCGCAGTGTCTCGCCCTACGGCAACACCGACTGTGACGTGCAGTACGCCGGCGGCGATGCCTTCATCGTTTACCCGAACTACGCCGACCGCTCCTGCAATATGTCGATCCGCCTTGTGGCGATGCGCGAGATGTTCCGTTTGTCAAGAATTCTTTACCTCCTTGAGGAAAAGATCGGGAAGGATGCGGTTATTGCCCTTCTGGATGCCGAGGGCGTGCGCTACTTCAACGACTATCCGAGAGAGGACGGCTGGATGGACGGCTTTATCGTCCGCCTTGCCGAAATGCTGGAGAAATAAGCAAAGCAAAAAGACCAAGTCGGATCGTAGCCATGTCGTTCTGTGAGCCAAGGAGTTGTTCC
>JAZSGE010000119.1:0-10004 GCA_045532575.1 Eubacteriales bacterium
AGGTCCCAAGGGTTCGGCTGTCCGCCGATTAAAGTGGTACGCGAGCTGGGTTCAGAACGTCGTGAGACAGTTCGGTCCCTATCTGTCGTGGGCGTAGGATATTTGAGAGGAGTTGACCTTAGTACGAGAGGACCGGGTCGAACGCACCTCCGGTGCACCAGTTGTTCTGCCAAGGGCATAGCTGGGTAGCCGCGTGCGGACGTGATAAACGCTGAAGGCATCTAAGCGTGAAGCACACCTCAAGATGAGATATCCATGGGCTTTGCCCGTGAGGTCACTTGTAGACTACAAGTTGATAGGTCGTAGGTGTAAGCACAGTAATGTGTTCAGCTGAACGATACTAATAGACCGATCGCTTGAACTGCCAATGCAGTTCGTACGTTTGAGTCCGTTGCTTTATCCCCCCTTTATTCGGTTTTCAATGACTATTTGAATTCCATCTTTGCGGTTTCATATTCCTCCTTAGCTCAGTTGGCAGAGCACCTGACTGTTAATCAGGTTGTCGCTGGTTCGAGCCCAGCAGGGGGGGCCACCAAGGGCGTACAGCAATGTATGCCCTTTTTCCTATGCAAAAACGCCCTTGGTGGCTCCCCCTGCTGGTGGAAGAAACGGCGTGCCGCAAGGCAACGCGGCGCCCTGAGTACACGCAGTGTATGAAGAAGTGCCCTTGGGGTATTCGAGCCCGCATTCCCGCCGTTTCTCCCACCGACCGCCCCACGGATATGGACGAAAGTGCGTGCTCGGCATAGCACTTGCTCCTTTCTTACTAAAAACGGTCGAAACGAAACGGAATATGGGGTAAATTTGTTTGCTATGTCAAATCACACAATTGAAGATATGTGAAAATCTTTTTTAAAAATCGCTTAGAAGCAAAATGAATTTTTCTGCTTTCACAAACGCTGCAAAGAAAAATAAGTAAAATATTGTTGATTTTTAACGATAGATGTGTTATAGTGGTGTTGCTATTTTCGAAAGGAGCTGTGGAATATGAAGGCGATAGCCATTATTGAATTGATAATTTTGGGCATTTCAGTTCTTCTTGTCACTCCTCAGATTTATTTGCTAAAAAAACAAATAAAAAAACAGCATGAGGAGCGCAGGCGAGAAAACACCATTAATTTCATGAGTATGTGGTGTAATTCTGTAAAGAAGGACACGTGTATAGCCGAACAAGTTGCACGAAAACTTAGCAATGAACAAGGGATTTCGTTGTATAAGCATGAAGCCTTTGAGGTTTCGAATCCAATCAAGGATGAAATTTGCAAGTTTTGCCCTTTGGATAAGGGAAGATGTGCTGGTTGTTCTTTGCAACAGGGCCAAAGAGTGGATGGAAAGATTTTAACAGAATTGCGGTGGCATGTTATAACATATTTGAATACCCTTGAAACAATTTTGACGGCTTGGGATTTAGGAATTGTGGATAGAAAAACTATAGAAGAGGAATTTTCATTTTTGAAAGATCCTACGAGTGGAGCTACATTATCGCAATTCCGTAATTCAGCGGGGGGCTATCCAGTAATCGAAAAATTTATAGACGCTATAAAAGATCACTCCAATCCGTCAAAGGAAGAACTTTGATCTGGTGCACCCGAGGTGTGCCTTGAAAATCCGCTTTCGCAAGAAGGCGGATTTTAGTTGCTTCCATCAATACTGCAAAGGAGAATAAGCAATGAAGAAGTTAACTGTTATTCTTTTTGAAAATGATTTGGAATTTAAGGAATACTCCGATCGAGTCTGCGAAAAGTTTGCCAAATTACCGGCGGAGAAAGAATTTTGCGGAATATGGGGAGAGATATTATTTAACAACGAGGAGTGTATATCTTCTGTTTCAGGTTGCGTAAATCACTTTATAAATAATACAGACAAAACAGAAATAATATTTGGTATCAGTAATAAAGATTACGATTGTGTTATTTCAAAAATAAACACAGAGAACTGTGTAATTGAGACAGTAAAATGTGATAATCTATGAGTTGCATGTTTGTACTACGAGCACAAACAAAATCCGCTTTCGTAAGAAGGCGGATTTTTGTTTGTATTATTCACTTTTCATTATTCATCATTCATTATTCATTTATCTCAAGCGGATTTCAGTCTCCCGTATGTCCCCACACAACGGGGAAATTCTCGTAATTCCAGCCGGTCGGCCAGCCGGCGGGCTTCTCCTCGGCCTCGCAATAGATCGAAAGCGCCCGGCACCCCGAGAAGACACTCGCACCCATCCGCACCACCGAGCGGCCGATGACGATCCTCTCAAGGAGCGCGCAGCTGTCAAAGGCGAGCATCTCGATCTCCTCGACGGGGTAGGTCACCCCACGGTAGTTGACCGTCGCGGGCAGGACCACCGACACAAGGTTTTTCGGCTGCTGACGGACGATGGCGAAGCCGTCCTTGATGCCGTAACGCACGCCGTCAACGACGGTGTAGGCCATCCCGTCGGTTGCGACGTCGGTATTGTCGCAATCCCAGACGATGGGGCAGTTTGGCGACATATTCCAATTCTTGTTCCAGCCGTCGGGCTTTGCGGGCGCCGCGCAGTAGACGGTGAGCGCCGGACAGTTTGCGAAGGCCGAGAACTCCACCTCGGTGACGCTGTCGCCGATCCGTACACTTGTCAGGGAGAGGCAGTTCGCAAAGGCGCTCATGCGGAGCTTTGTGACCGTGACGGTCCTTCCCTTGTAGGAAAAGCTCTCGGGGATGACGATATCCCCCGAGACGGTGGACGGCTGCTTGATCAGGAAGGCGGTGCCCTCCTCGATGTTGACACCGTACTTCAGCCCGTTGACCGTGACGTAGGCGCAGCCGTCCTCGGCGATATCGTTGCTCTTATACTCCCAGATGACAGGACAGAAGGCGGCATTCCAGCGCTCGGCCCAGCTCTTTGGCCTCGCCGAGGCCTCGCAAAGGACGGTGATATGCCCCGCAAAGGTGGGGTCGGGTACGCCGTTCGTGCTGAAGCCCATATAGATCACGCTCTCGGGCACCGCCACGGTATCGACGAAGTTGCAGTCGGTAAAGGCTCCCACGGCGATCGAGAGAACGGGCTTCCCCTCGTAGGTCGCGGGGATCACGACGTGCGCATCCCGGCAGGTGCCGACGCCATCCACGTAATAGCCGTCGCCGTACGGCAGCTCCTTGAAGGCCAGCCCCTCGCTCGGGGCAAGGGCACCGCACACCGTGCAGACCCGATCGCTGAAGCTGTGCCCGACGTCGGGCGTGCACTCGGGTACGCGCTCGGGTCCATCCTCGGGAGTATCCCCGGGCGTATCCTCGGGCCCATCCCCGGGCCCATCCTCGGGCTCATCCCCGGGCGTATCCTCGGGTGTAGTCTCCGGCGTGTCCTCCGGCGCATTCCCGGGCGTATCCTCGGGTGTATTCTCCGGCGTGTCCTCCGGTGCATTCCCGGGCGTTTCCTCGGGCGGTCCTTCGGTCGGGGCGCGGTAGCCGCACACCGTGCAGACACCGTCCTCCGGGGTGTGCTCGCCCTCGTCCGTCATGAGCTCGCTGTGCTCGCAGGTCGCCCTCTTATAGTGATGGGTCTCATTGTACGACCACGCATCCCCGTAGCTGTGGACGTGGGGGGCGCAGGCCGAGACTGACGGCAGCAGCAGGGCGATGGCCGCCAAAAGACAAAGGATCCTCAGCTTCATTATTCCTCCGGTTTTATCGTGCGTGATGATGTGGCTCGTGTTTTTATTATAGCAAAACGAAAGACGCTTTTCAAGGGGTGATCTTTCTCTTGCTTTTGCCTCCTCCATCTGCTATAATAGGGGCAGCACGCCTTATATTTCCGCGCGTTTTAAGAGAAACGGAGGAGACACCCATGGGAAAATTCGATGGCATCCTGATCTGCACCGATCTTGATGGCACCCTCTATAACAGCGAGCGGCGGGTATCGCAGGAGAACCGCGAGGCGATCGACTATTTTAAGCGCGAGGGCGGCCTCTTTACCTTCATCACGGGGCGGATGCCCTACTACGCGACCGATGCCTACCGCGCCGCCTCCCCGAACGTTCCCTTCGGCTGTGTCAACGGCGGCGGTGTCTATGACGGCGAGCGGGGTGAGTACATCTTCCGCTACGAGATGTCGCGCAAGGCTCTCCCTCTTGTCGATTTCGCCCTCGAGGCCTTCCCCGCGGTGGGGATCCAGGTCGCGACCTTTGACGTCACCTACTTTTCAAAGGAGAACGAGGTCATGCGCCTCTTCCGTGAAATTACGGGGATCCCGAACCTCACCCGCGCCTATCGCGAGGTCGATGAGCCGATCGCCAAGATCATCTTAGGCCTCCCCGATGAAGCGGCGCTCCTTGCGATGCAAAGGGCGATCGCCGCGCACCCCGGGGCGCAGGACTTTACCGTTGTCCGCTCGGAGCAGTGGTTCATCGAGATCCTGCCGAAGGCCGTCCACAAGGGGCTGGCCCTCGGGGAGCTCATCGGGCATCTCGGGGTCGATCCCCGAAAAACCGTCGCCATCGGCGACTATAACAATGACGTCGGGATGCTCCGCGCCGCAGGGCTCGGGGTCGCCGTCGCCAATGCCTGTCCGGCGGCAATCGAGGCCGCCGATACCGTCACCGTCAGCAATGACGAGCACGCCATCGCCCGCGTGATCTACGATCTTGACGGCGGCAGGCTATCCCTTTGATCGCACACAATACCGTTACTAAAGGAGATTACGAAATGACGACACAAGAACCCAAGCTCAGAGCCTTCCGCCTCTATGACAATCTCTATTTTATCGGAGATGAGACGGTGTCGGTGCACCTTTTTGATACCGAGGCGGGGCTCGTGCTGATTGATAGCGGCTTCCCGAAGATGTACGAGCTGATCCTTGACAATATCAAGGCCCTCGGCTTTTCTCCCGAGAATATCACGGCGATCCTCCACAGCCACGCGCACATCGACCATTTCGGCACGACCGCGCGGCTCGTCGCCCTTTCGGGCGCTAAGACCTATATGAGCGAAATCGACGACGATCTTTTCAATGGTCCTGTCGATCTCACCTGGGCGAAGGAGCTGAAGCTTGACCCCCTGCCCCCCTTCCGTGCCGACGTCCGCGTGAAGGACGGCGACGTCTTTTCCTTCGGACGCACGAGCATCCGTTGCGTCCTGACCCCCGGGCACACCGCCGGCACGCTCTCCTTCTTCGTGACCCTTCCTGACGGAACCCGTGCCGCGATGTTCGGCGGTGCCGGGATGAACAGCATGACCTCGGCCTTCCTCGGGGAGTACGGCCTCTCCTTTGACTGCCGCCGCGCCTTCCGCCGGGGGCTTGCGAGGGTCGAGAATGAGGAGGTCGATCTCGTCATCGGCAATCACCCGGGCCAGAGCAAAACCCTCGAGAAGATGCTCCGCATCCTTGACGGTGATACCGCGATCCTTGACCGCGGCGAATGGGCGCGCGTGATTGCGGGCTTTTGCACCTTGATCGACCGTCTGGAGGCCACCGACCCCGCCCCCCACGCAAGATAAGGCCGGAAAAAAGGAGTTTTTATGCTGAAGGAGCTTCTCTCGGAGCGGAGCTATCTCCCCCTCCTGACAATGAACGACGGAACCCCCGTGACAAAAGACACGTGGGAGGCTCGCCGCCTTGAATTGCGTTCTCTCCTTGAGGCCTATTCCTACGGCAAAATGCCCACTGTTGCCGTCTCGGTGCGCGCTACCGATACGATGCGCGGTCAGTACCATTGCGCAGGGAAGTGCACCGAGGAAACGATGACCCTCGTCTATACGACCGAGCGGGGCGAGGGGCGCTTCCCGATCCAGATCTTCACGCCGGCGGCCGTCAAGCATCCGCCCGTCTTTCTTCATATCGGCTTTGGTCTGGCACCCCATAAGTACATCCCCGTCGAGGAGATCATCGACCGTGGGTATGCGCTCGCCGTCGTCGATTATTGCGACATGATGAACGATAACCACCACGGTGACTTCGAGGGCGGCATTGCCGCCCATTTCGGAACGACCGCCGACCGCGCCTCCGACGAATGGGGCAAGATCGGTATGTGGGCGTGGGGGGCCTCGCGTGTCCTTGATTATCTGATCGCCGAGCGCCCCGATCTCGATACCTCGAGGGTCGCTCTCATCGGTCATTCGCGCCTCGGCAAGACCGCCCTCTTCTGCGGCGCGCTCGATACGCGCTTTGCCGCCGTCATCTCGAACAACTCGGGCTACGGCGGTGCCGCCTCCTCGAAGCACGGGACGGGCGAGCGGGTCGCGAGCTTTCTCCGCGCCGGCTCCTGGGATTGGTTCTCGGAGAGCTTCAAGGACTACGAGAATCTTGAGGACGATAAGCCCTACGACCAAAGCTTCCTCCTCGCCTTGATCGCCCCGCGCTATCTCCTTGTCGGCTCAGCCGAGGAGGATACAGGCGCCGACCCCACCGCCGAATTCCTGACCACCCTGCACGCCTCGTGCGTATGGGAGCTGCTCGAGAGGGAGGGGCTCGTCACCCCCGATGCCCTCCCGACCCCCGGCACGCGCCTCGGCGAGGGATCTATCCTCTACCACTACCGCCGCGGTAAGCACTATCTTTCGCGCGAGGACTGGGGAGCGTATATGGACTACCTCGACCGCGTCTTCGGGGAGACGCCGTATAGTCGCGATGCCGCCGGGGAAAAGGAGACTCCGGATGAAGGATAACGCCAAAGGCTCCACCCCCCTCCGCGACCGCCTCCCCCGCCCGATCCTTACGGAAGCCCCCGCATATCTTGAGCTTTACGATCTCGCCTGGGATCTCGCCCTCGACCATGTCCGCGCAATTCCCGGGATGCCGCAGTCGCCCTATATGGATGAGGCCTTTTGCGACACGCAGATCTGGATCTGGGATACCTGCTTTATGTCGCTCTTCTGCAAGTACGCCAAGGGCGAGCTTCCCGGCGTTTTGAGCCTGCGGAATTTCTACGATGTCCTCCACGGAGACGGGCATCTGCCGGCCGTCATCCCCGGGGAGGGTGAGCCTGCATGGACGCGTGCAACGCCCGGCGTCCCCTACGAGATCAAGATCCACATTGCCGATAACCCCCCGCTCTTTGCCTTTGCCGAATATGAGAACGCCCTTCTTTCGGGCGATCTTGACCATATCCGCGACCTTCTGTACCGCCGCTGTGCCCTCCAGAAGCATTACGATTGGCTGGAAAGCCTGCACGCTCCGACCGCGCCCGATGGCGTTTTCCTCCCCACCGCCCTTGTCGCCGAGGAGATCGGCTACCGCTGGGAGGGGCGCTGCTCGGGCATGGACAACACGCCCCGTGGGCGCCTCGGCGCCCGCACCGAGCAGCACCGCCCAGCGCCCCCCGAGATGCTCTGGGTGGATGCCATTTGCCAGCAGGCGCTCTCGGCACGCTGCATCGGCCGCTTATTTGCCCTCGTCGGTGACAGGGAGGAAAGCGCCCGTTGGGAAGCGCGCTACGCCGAGAAGGCGGCGACCGTCAACCGCTATTATTGGGACGACGAGGATGGCTTTTATTACGATATCAGCGGAAGCACGCACGACTTTTATAAGATCGTGACCCCCGCCTCCTACTGGGCGCTCGCCGCCGGGATCGCCTCGCAAGCGCAGGCACGGGCAATGCTCGAAAAGCTGCTCGACCCCGCCGTGCTCGGCGGCGACGTCCCCGTTCTTTCGCTCTCGAGGAGCGACGGCAATTACGAGAGGGATGGCCGCTATTGGCGCGGCTCTCTCTGGCTTCCGACGGCCTATATCGCCCTCTTTGGCATCGCCGCCTACGGCTATCATACCGAGGCGCGCGCGCTTTCCCGTAGGATCCTCGACCATATGAGCGCTACCTACCGTGAGTACACGCCGCACACGATCTGGGAGTGCTACGCCCCCGAGGCGCCCCGTCCGGGGGTCAACGCCACGGGCGATGCCACCGTCCGCCCCGATTTCTGCGGATGGTCGGCCCTCGGCCCGATCTCGCTCCTTATCGAGCATGTCCTCGGCTTTTACCGTGTCGATGCCTTTGGCCGCACCGTCGAGTGGAGCTTTCCGCATGAGCTTTCGGGTGAGGTCGGCATCAGAGGTCTTCGCTTTGGCGACGTTTTGACCGATATCGTGGCGAAGGACGGCGCCGTTACCGTCACAGCAAACGCCGCCTATACCCTTGTCGTCGACGGCACGCCCTACGCGATCCAACCGGGCGAAACGACCTTCGCCATATAAGGAAAAAGACGGAGCATTCCGCAGACAGAGCGCTATGTGTTTTGGGAGCCGCTTTCAAAGCTCCTTTTATCATGCTATACTATGGAAAGAAATCGTGTCGGTGCGCGGCAGGATCGCCGAAGGACCGACACGGCTTGGAAGGGAAGGAACAAGATATGAAAAACGGCAGTACGATCGAGAGGATCGTCTTTTCCGACGAGATCACCCTGTGGTGGCGGAAGGAGACCTTCGAGGGAGCCGACGGCTACCGCCTGTACCTTGACGGCGTGTACTGCGGTGCCACCGACAAAACGCACTATACCTTCGCGGGGCTTGCGGCCGACGGGAGCTATGACATCCGCCTCGAGGCGCTCGCCGGGGATAGCGTCCTCGCTACCGTCTCGGACACGATCGCGACCCCCGCCGCCAAAAGGCGCCTCGATGTGACGGCACCCCCGTACAGCGCCGTCGGCGACGGTGTGACCCTGAATACTGCGGCGCTCCAACGGGCGCTTGACGACTGCACGGCGGGCGACTGTGTCTATTTCCCCAAGGGCACCTATCTGACAGGCGCCCTGGATATTCACAGCGATACCGAGGTCTATCTCGCCGAGGGCGCCACCCTCCAGGGCTCGCCCCGTGCGACCGACTACCTGCCGAAGATCGAGAGCCGCTTTGAGGGAACGCACATGGAGTGCTACCGCTCGCTGATCAATATGGGGGTCCTGAATAAGGACGGCGGCTATTCCTGCGAGAATGTCGTCCTGCGCGGTAAGGGAAGCATCTTCGGGGGCGGTCGCCCCCTCGGGCTTGATATCCTCGAGACCGAGCGTGCCGCCCTCAGGGAGTACCTTGAGGCCAACCGCGACTATGTGAAGACCTGCGAGAACGAGGACACGATCCCGGGGCGCGCCCGTGGCCGCCTCATCAATATGAGCAACTGCCGAAACGTCATCATCGGCGGCCTTGACCTCGGGTATGCCGCCTCCTGGAACGTGCACTTCACCTACTGCCGCGATATCGTGACCTACGGCTGTCGGATCCTGTCGCACCATATGTACGGCGAGGAGGGCGAGGTCGTGCGTGAGGCGGTCTGGAACGGTGACGGCTGGAACCCCGATTCCTCCGAGCGGTGTGCCGTCTTTGCCACCGAATTCAATACCTACGATAACTCGATCGCCATCAAATCGGGCAAAAATCCCGAGGGCAACGTCATTGGCCGCCCCTCGCGGGATATCCTCGTCTTCGATTGCCGCGGCAACGATATCGCCGTCGGGAGCGAGATGTCGGGCGGGATCGACGGCGTTACCGTATGGGACAGCACCTTTGTCGGCGGCTACGGCGTGAACATCAAGGCAACGCGCGACCGCGGCGCCTATATCCGGAATATCCACGTGCGCGATTGCACGCTCTCCTGCATCATGCTGCGGACGCGCATCGCCTGCAATAACGACGGTGAGGCGGCAGGGCATCTGACCTCGATCTCGGACCTTTTGTTCGAGAACGTCGCGCTGACGGGTGAGTACGTCGATTTCTCCGGGAGGGAGAAGCAGGTCGCCCCCATCTACCTCGATGCCTTTGATGAGGAGGAGGCCGCCATCCGGAACGTGACGGTGCGAGGGGCGCGCATCCTCCCCGGGAAGCTCGGTGAGCCGAAGCCGAACTACTTCCATAACGTAAAAAATCTCGTCATTGAGGACTAAAGAGAACAAAGAAAAAAGCACCCACAGCGTACCTGCCATAGAGCAGGTACGCAACGAAATTTGCCCTTGCGGGCAAGTGAAATCGCTTCGCGATGAAATATTTGCTTCGCAAATGTGAAATGTTCGCTACGCGAACGTGGGCAAATTTCATTTCACATCGA
>JAZSGE010000031.1:0-2173 GCA_045532575.1 Eubacteriales bacterium
AGTCGGTCATCTTGCCGAGCGAAACGAACTCATAGCCGATCACCTCGTTGTTCTCGTCAAGAGCCATGCGGGTGCAATAGCCCTCGGTCATCTCGAGGTAACGGACGCCCTTCTCCTTGGTGCCGTACATGGTACCGACCATGCTTCTCTCGCCCTTACCGAGGTCCTCCATGCCGGCGCCGATCACAAGACCGCCCTCCGAGAAGGCAGACTGGCTGCGGCCGTACACGATCTGCAGGAAGAGCTCGCGCATCGCGGTGTTGATCGCATCGCACACAAGGTCGGTGTTCAGCGCCTCAAGCAGGGTCTTGCCGGGGAGGATCTCGGCGGCCATAGCGGCCGAGTGGGTCATGCCCGAGCAGCCGATGGTCTCAACGAGGGCCTCCTCGATGTTGCCGTTCTTCACGTTCAGCGAGAGCTTGCAGGCGCCCTGCTGGGGAGCGCACCAGCCCACACCGTGGGTGTACGCGGAAATATCGGTGATCTGCTTGGCCTCGATCCACTTGCCCTCCTCGGGGATGGGAGCGGGACCGTGATGGGGGCCCTTCTGAACGACGCACATGTGCTGCACTTCAGTGCTCATTGCGTAAGGGGCTTCACTTACATTGCTCATTAGTTGTATCTCCTTTTTAGATTTAACTTGGGAATTCGGGTCTTACTTCACGATCTCGCCGTACACCTCGCCGGCAGCGGCGGCGGCGTTCGACTCGTCGGTATCAATGTGCATCGCCAGCGCGAACTTCTCGCTGACACGGACGACCACACCGCCATAGATCAGGGGGCGGGGGGTATCCAGCTTGACCGAGACGATCTCCTTGTCGGCAACACCGGCCTCGGCGGCATCGGCGGGGGTCATATGGATGTGGCGCTGTGCCGCGATCACACCCTCGGCGATCTCAACCTCGCCGCAAGGACCGACGAGCTTGCAGCCCGCCGTACCGGCGATGTCACCGCTCTCACGGATGGCGGCGCTGACGCCGATGGCGCGCGCATCGCTGAGCGAGAGCTCGACCTGGGTGGCAGGGCGGACAGGGCCGAGCACGCTGGCGGTGATCTCACCGCGAGGACCAACGACCTTCACGCGCTCCTCGCAGGCAAACTGCCCGGGCTGGCTGAGATCCTTCTTCTTCGTCAGCGTATGGCCGGCACCGAACAGGGTCGCAAGTGCTTCCTCCGTCAGATGAACGTGACGGGCGGAGGTTTCAACAAGAACCTTCATTTGGGATTCTCCTTTATGTAATAATATTTACCTTGTCTATTATACCACCGCGCACGCTATTTGTAAATGAGTAAAACCGAAGTTTTTTGCAAAAACTAAAGAAAAACGAAAAACGGAGGACCCACCATGGACGAACGCGAGGTAAGCGACCTGACAAAAAGCGACGAGCGCGAGGCGATCCGTGATATGGGGGCGCTTGCCATCCCCTCACGGCGCGACAAATTCTTCTGCGTGACGATCGCAGGGCAGGTGGAGGGGCATTCGCTCCTCGATACCACGCAAAAAAGCACAAAATACGACCATCTCATCCCCCTCCTCGTCTCGCTCGAGCAGGACGAGGGGGTTGAGGGGATCCTGATCCTGCTCAATACCCTCGGCGGTGACGTCGAGGCCGGCCTCGCCATTGCCGAGGTCATCGCCTCGCTCCGAAAGCCGACCGTCTCGGTGGTGCTCGGCGGCGGCCATTCGATCGGCGTGCCCCTGGCCGTCGCGGCGAAGAAGAGCTTCATCGTGCCGAGCGCGACCATGACCGTCCACCCCGTCCGCACGAGCGGCATGGTGCTCGGCGTATCGCAGAGCTTTGACTATCTCGAAAAAATGCAGAACCGCATCCTGCGCTTTATCGCCCGGCATTCGCATATCGCAGAGGAGGACCTCCGCGCGCGGATGCTCCGCACCGATGAGCTCGCCAACGACATCGGCTCGGTCCTCGCGGGAGAGGATGCCGTTGCCTGCGGCCTGATCGACGCCGTCGGCGGCATTGGCGAAGCCCTCGATGCCCTCCGCGAGATGAAGGAATAAAAAAACAGCCACCCCACAGCGTACCTGCCATAGAGCAGGTACGCAACGAAATTTGCCCTTGCGGGCAAGTGAAATCGCTTCGCGATGAAATATTTGCTTCGCAAATGTGAAATGTTCGCTACGCGAACGTGGGCAAATTTCATTTCACATCGA
>JAZSGE010000125.1:0-8559 GCA_045532575.1 Eubacteriales bacterium
GAGAAGGGCCGTGCAAGCGACGGTCACAAGAAGAAAAACCAAACGCATCCGCTTCATACGAGCTCCTCCTTTTCGGTCAAGGGCACATAGTGCCCTACGGTATTCCATTTTAAGTATATCACAATTTGCCGAAAAAGGCAACCGTGTAGATCTCCAGCATACGCTCTCCTCCTGCCCCGGATCAAACAGGGCGATGCAGGGAGAGAACAGGCATCCCCTATCGCCCGTTGGTTTATTTCCTTTACTTTTGTACATTATAACATCTATAAACCTTTATTTCAACATCTTTAACGCTTTTTAACCAATATTTTTGCTCGCGGCATGGGTTAAAATATAATAAAAGGTGGTGAGCTTGTGACCGAAAAGGACTTTGCTCTGCGTTTGGCGCAGCTACGGCAAAAGAAAAACGTATCCGCAAGAGAAATGAGCCTTGCGATCGGACAAAACGCAGGGTATATCAACAATATTGAATCGGGAAAATCTCTGCCCTCCCTGCCCGGTATCTTTTATATTTGCGACTATTTGGGCATTACCGTACGCGAGTTCTTTGATACAGAGTCTCAAAATCCTACCAAGCTCGATGCGATCCTTGCTGATTTGAAAAAGCTTGACGATCCGCAGTTAGACACGATCGCCAAGCTCATCAAGGGTTTGATACGAAAATAAGTGCAAAAAACCGCCCCCCGGGGCGGTTTTTTGCTTTTGGGATCTTTCGCTGCTTACGGTCTCTTACCAGCCGCGGGCGACCGAGCAATGATAGAGGATGTTCGGGGTGAGGTAGGAGGGCACGCTGTTGACGCGCGTGCTTTCCTTATCGGCCTTATAGGGGAGGAGGGGCATTTCCAGCTCCTCGATGCGATCGAGCTTACCGGCGACGTAATCAAGGATGCGACGGCGGCAGGAGGCGGTGCGGTACAGGATGGCGCCGAGGCGGTGCTCCTGCACGTCAAAGCCGTGGGGCTTATTGTCCTTCATCCATTGACGGCGGTGGGCATCGGCGTAGGCGGCGATGCGCTTTTCAACCTTGACATACTCGTTCCTCGCCAGGCTCTCGAGGGTCGCCTTGTCGCCCGCCTCGTAGGCGCGGCGGGTGCGGAGGCCAAGCTCGTATTTGATGGCAAGGACATCGCAGAGCCTTGCGGCCGTCTCAAAGACGTAGCCGTATTTGCGGCTCTTTTTGGCGGTGGCGGCGAGGGCCTCGGCAAAGGCGACGTACCTCTCCCCTGCTCCCTCCTTGACGGTGGTATCGAGGAAGTCGTTGAAGTAGTCGGAATAGAGCATATACTTCGAGGGGTTGCGCGGAAGGCCGGTATAGGGCACGACATCGTTCGGGCAGTCGATCGCCATGAAGTCATCGTAGTCGATGCCGACAAGGCTGCGAAAGCGCGCCTTGATCTTCGCCTCGTCGGTATGCCCCTTGGCGTACTCAGCGAGGTAGAAGAGAGACGGGAGCTGGGAGAAATGCGAGCACTCGGCACCGTCATCCCCCCACATTGTAAAGAATACGTTACGAACCTTGTGCTTTTTGCAGGCGTTGAGGGCGGGGATCATGCTCTCGAGGGTGAAGCGGTTATAGGGGATGACGCCGTACCAGCTCCAGGCGCCGCCCGCGAACCAGGACTTGTCCGAGAGTTGCTTATGATTGTACATCATATCGCTGTAGGTCTCCTCCTTGCTCTGGTAGTAATCCCAATAGACGGGGATCACCGAGGAGGGGAAGGAGGCGAGCACATCGGCCGGGATCTCGGAGCGCGGGATGGTGTAGCGGCCGTTGTTCCAGGGACGGAAGAACATATCCGACCAGAGCATGACCTCGTAGTCGTACTTCTTGGCGATCTCGAGGATCTTGCCGAGGTGGCGCTTCATGATCTCACCGATCGTCTCATAGCCGTGAAGGTCCATGTGCTTACCGCGCCCCAGCATATGTGCCTCGTCCATACCGACGTGGATCTTGCGTGACTTGAAGCACTCGGAGAGGGTCGCGAACATATTCTCGATGAGGGTATAGGTGCGCTCGTTGTCGGTCAGGAGGATGTCGTCGCAGTCGCAGGGGTACTGTCCCCAGCGGAAGATGGCGTTCAGGTGGGCGAGGGTCTGGATGCAGGGGATGACGGTCATGCCGAGGCTCTCGCAGAGGGCGTCGATCTCCTTCATCTCCTCCTTCGAGTAGCGGCCGCGCATATAGCCGAAGTAGGGCTCGCCGTCCACCTCGTAGGTGTCCTCGCTGTACAGCATTACGCAGTTGTAGCCCATCTTAGCGAGCAGGGGGAGGAAGCGGCGGAGACCGTCAAGGCTCATGACGGCATTGCGTGAGACGTCGATCATCACGCCAAGGGTATCAAAGTTCTTCATAGGCTGTCTCCTTATAGAATGGGTAGGGGGGTCAGTTGGACTTGACAATATCGCCGACACCGCCGAGGACATACTTCGGACGGTAGGGGAAGGCGTCGATATCCTCGCGTGCCGTGACGCCGCTGAGGACGAGGACGGTATCGACGTTCGACTCGATCCCTGCGATGATGTCGGTATCCATGCGGTCGCCGATGAAGGCGATGTCCTCGCTGTGGCAGCCGAGCTTGCGCAGGCCGTGGCGGAGCATCAGGGGGTTGGGCTTACCGACGAAGTAGGCCTTCTTCCCCGTCGCGATCTCGATGGGGGCGACAAGCGAGCCCGTGGCCGGCATGATGCCCTTCTCGGTCACACCGACGGTATCGGGGTTGGCGCCGATGAGGCGCGCGCCGGCGTTGACGAGGGCGATCGCCTTTTCGAGCTTTTCAAAGCAGTAGGTGCGCGTTTCGCCGATGACGACATAGTCGGGATTGACGTCGTTCATATAGATCTTCTGATCGTAGAGGGCCTTCGAGAGGGCGGCCTCGCCGATGACATAGGCGGTGCAGCCGGGGGCCTGGGTATGGAGGAACTCGGCGGTCGCCATGGCACTCGTATAGAAATGGTCGGCCGTGACCGAAAGGCCCATCCGCTCAAGCTTCATGCTGAGCTCATGCGGCGTGCGCTCGGGGCTGTTGGTCAGGAAGACAAACTTCTTATCGTTGTCGACCATCCAGTTGACGAACTCCTTGACACCGTCAAGAATCTGGCTGCCATGGTAGATGACACCGTCCATATCGCAGATAAAGCCTTTTTTCTGACGAATATGTTCCATCGCTCTTCTCACTTTCACTCGTAAGGTATTTGGCATCATTGTAGCACAACTCCCGCCGTTTGTAAAGGTAAAAACGGCAAAAAAGGCGGATACTCCCGGGTCTTTCCCACGAAAGAGGTTGACAGGGGGAGAGGCGGCGGCTATAATTTACTTAAAGGTATAAAAAGGGGCGGCTCGCAGCCCCGAAACGGCCGCAAAGGAGAAGTCTTATGTGGATCAACACCGGCACCCCGAGAATCTCTTGGATCTCAGTCGCTAAGAAAAACGGCGAGGAATGGGTCCGCTATACCAAGGCCTTCACGGTAAAAAAGCCGATCCGCTCGGCCGTCTTCCGCCTTGAGTGTGACTGCACGGCCGCCCTTTACATCAACGGTGATCTTTCCGCCGCAGGCAACGGGCGTATGCCCGAGCGCGTCAGCGCCCACGAGGTGACCTCGCGCCTTACGGTCGGCGAGAACACCCTCACCCTCGTCCTCGGCACAGCCTACTTCCAGGAGCGCGGCATCTCGATCAAGGCGACCCGCGGCTATTGGCTGAATACCGCCGCCGCCGAGCTTTCGATCGCCTACGAGGACGGGTCTTACGATGTGATCGCCACCGATCCCACCTGGAATGCCGAATCGGACGGCGTCGCGCATCCGACGATCGAGACCGCCGTTGTGACCGAAGCCGAATACGGCATGATGTGGCAGAACGCCGCCATCTGGCCCGAGGCGCGCCGCCGCGTCACCGACTTCCCCGAGGCCGTCCGCCGTGTGGCGGGTGACGGCTACCTCGCCTACGCGACGCGAGAGATCCCCGACTATGTCTTCCCCACCGCTACAGTCAAGACCAATCTTACTGCGTGCGAGGGCGCACTCGTCAGCGATCCCGCATCGGCCGACGCCCCCTTTGTCCTTTACGACTTCGGGATGACGCACGTCGGCTTCACCGAGCTTACGCTGGAAGCCGCCGAGGACACCAAGGTGACCCTCCTGCACGATTACCTTGAGACCGCCGAGGAGCTGGAGGCCGATCCCCTCCATGACCGCGTCAAGATGCTCAGCGTCAGTCTGCGCGTCGCAGCGGGGGAAAGCACGCTCATCAACCTGCGCCGCCGCGCCTACCGCTATCTGAAGGTTCTCCTCCCCGCCGGGGTGGCGGTCAAGATTCGGGACATCCGCCAACGCGTATGGCGCTACCCCGAGATAAAAACCGGGTGGTTCTCTTGCTCGGATCCCCTCCTCAACGAGGCGTGGGAGATGGGCAAGGAAACGCTTTGGATCAATAAGCATCAGGAATACGAGAGCTGCCCGCGCTACGAGATGCAGTTCTTTGCGGGGGACGGCGCGATCGACGCCCTCATCGACGAATACGCCTTTGGCGGTCACGATCTTTTGAACGCCTCTCTCAGCCTCAAGCACGAGGAGAGAAGCACGGGCGTTCTCTTCACCGACAAGTGGAACCGCAACGCGATCCAGTGGGATTACTTTGCTTGGCGCATTCTTTGCATCCATCTGCATTACAAATCGACGGGAGATCGTGCCTTCCTAGAGCGCTATTACGGCGAAGCGAAGACCAATCTTCTTTGGCAGCTTGAGCGCCTCAACAGCCACGGGCTGATCTTCCAGCGCCCCTGCTTTGTTTCGACCTACGGCTACGTCCTCGGGCAGACCGAGTGGACCTGCTCTGTCTCGCGCATCGGCGAGAAATCCTCGCTGAATTCCCTACTCTACGCCAGCCTCAACGCCATGACCGAGATGGCCGCGGCGATGGGCGAAGACGAAAACGCCGCCGCATGGCGTACCCGTGCCGCCGCCGTCAAGGCCGCCATCAACGAGCGCCTTTGGGATGACGTGCGCGGCTGCTACATCGACTCACTCGACGAGTTTATCGCGCAGGACGCGAACATCCTTGCCATCCTCTTCGGTGTTGCCGACAAAAAGCGGCGTGACCGCGCCCTTTCCACGATGAAGGCCGCCCTCCACTCGCCCTACGGCGCGTCGATCCTCGACCGTCCCGTCTCGCATACGCGCGGCGGCGATATCACGGTCTCTCCCTTTATGACGGCGCTTGAGGCCGCCGTCCGCTTTGAGGCGGGCGACGCCGAGGAGGCGCTCGGTCTTGTGCGCCGCACCTGGGGCACGATGATCGGGAAGGGAGCCAAGACCTTCTGGGAATTCACCCCGAACAACGCGGAGGGCACCTGGAAATTCCGTGCCCACGCCTGGAGCGCGGGCTGTACCTGGCTGCTCAGCGCCTATGTGGCGGGCATCCGCGCGGCCAAGGCCGACTACCGCGCCGTCACCCTCGCCCCTCGCCCTGTCGACCTTGCCTCCTTCCGCTGTGTCGTACCGACACCGCGCGGATTTATCGCGCTTTCCTGCGATACGAACGAGGCGGGTAAAAGAAACTTTACTGTGGCGATCCCCAAGGAGATCACGCTTATCCCCGATCTCCCCGAGGGGAGCACGCTGACGGTGGAAGCCTATTGAAAAAACAAAAGGAAAGAGGAACGATATGCATCTTTTGGGAATTGATATGGGCACGACCTCGGTCAAGACGGCGGTCTTTGACGAGACCCTTACCGAGCTCCGCCGTGCGACGCGCAACTATACGCTGACCTCCTTTGGCGACCGTGTGGAGTTCCCTGCCGAGGACTACTGGCGCATCGTCCGCGAGGAGATCGCGGCGGCCTCGGCCGAGGTCGGGGTGGATGCCCTGGCGATCGACACGCAGTGCGAGACCCTGATCCTCACCGACGAGGAGGGGACCCCTGTCCGCCCGGCGATCGTGTGGCTCGATAACCGCGCGACCGAGGAGGCGGCCCTCATCGAGGCGCACTTCGGCAAGAAACGCATCTACGAGGTGACGGGACAGCCCGAGGTCACGGCGACCTGGCCGGCCTGCAAGCTGCTTTGGGTCAAGCGGAACGAGCCCGAGGTATGGGCAAGGACCAAGCGCATCTTCCTCCTTGAGGACTACATTCTCTTTAAGCTGACAGGGCACTTTGTGACCGAGAAGACCCTCCAATCCTCGACCATCTATTTTGATATCAAGGCGGGCGACTTCTGGGACGAGATGCTCGACTTCATCGGTGTCCGCCGTGAGCACCTCCCCGCCCTGCTTGAGAGCGGCGTGCCGGTCGGCCGGTACGGCGGCATCGACGTTGTGACGGGGGCGATGGACCAGGTCGCGGGGGCGATCGGCGCCGGCGTGGTCACGCCGGGGACCGTGAGCGTGATGACCGGCACGACGATGGTCATCTTCACCCCGAGCGAGGGGATTCCCCCCTACGATCCCGCAAGCATCGTGCCCTGCCACTACAATTTTGACGGCGGCTACTGCCTACTCTCCTGGTCGCCGACGGCGGGGATGGCGCTCAAGTGGTTCAAGAATGCCCTTTGCGAGGGGCACACCTTCCGCGAGCTTGACGAGCTGGCGGCGGCGGTGCCTCCGGGGAGCGCGGGCGTGACCTTCCTCCCGTATCTCTGCGGCTCGACGATGCCGAAGTACAATCCCGCGGCGCGCGCAAGCTTTACCGGCCTTACGACCGAGCATACGCGCGGACACCTCGTGCGGAGCGTGATGGAGTCGATCGCCTGCACCCTGCGTGCCAATCTTGAGTATCTTGGGCTCAAGGCCACCGAGATCCGTGCGATGGGCGGCGGCGCGTCCAGCCCCTTCTGGTGCCAGATGAAGGCCGATATGACGGGCGTGCGCCTTGCGACCCTAAGAAACAACGAGACGGCCTGCCTCGGGGCGGCCATCCTCGCCGGGGTGGGGGTCGGCACCTTCCCGTCGGTCGCGGCGGCGTGCGAGCGGATCGCGCTTGGGCGCATCTTTGCGCCAAAGGACACCGATTACTCGGAATGCTATGAGCGCTTCTTGGCGATGGATGCGTGCTTGAACCAATAAGACTACGGGCCTATGCTGCGGCATGGGCCCTCTTTTTTTGCGAGGGGCTTGCATTTGACGATCGTTTCCTATATAATAAAGTGGAAAGTACAAGGGGCAACTGCCCAAAAAGGAGAACAGCATGGAAGACAATCGCGTAAGAGTTGGTATCATCGGCCTTGGCAGAGCCGGCAACGGCATGCACGTGAAGGCCCTTCTGAATGAAAAAGCCGAAAAGTTCAAGATCGTTGCGGCCTGCGACCTCATCGCAGAGCGCCGCGAGAAGGTCGCCGCCGCTACCGGCTGCCGCACCTACGAGCGCGCCGAGGACCTCGTCCGTGACGAGGAGGTCGAGCTTGTGGTGGTGGCCACGCGCTCGAACGACCATTACCGTCACGCTGTGATGGCGCTCGAGGCCGGCAAGAACGTCTTCGTTGAGAAGCCGATCACACTCAACGCCGACGAGATCGTCGATCTCTTTGACCGCGCCGAGCGCGCCGGCTCCCCCCGCTTCTTCCCCCAGCAGAACCGCCGCTTTGAGGGTGTCTTCCAGGATATCCGCAGGGTCATCGACTCGGGCAAGCTCGGGAAGGTGTTTGAGATCTCGCTCTCGCAGAGGAGCTATCAGCGCCGCGACGACTGGCAGACCATCTCGGAGTTTGGCGGCGGCCAGCTCTTCAACTGGGGCCCGCACATCGTGGACCACGCGCTCCGCCTGCTCGATGCGCCGGTTGCCCAGCAGTACAGCCACTGCGTGCAGGCGCCCGCCGGCGGCGACTGCGAGGACCACTTCACTGCCCACTTCATCGGTGAGAACGGCCGCAAGGTGAACGTTTGCATCAGCGGTGCCTCGGCTCTCTATGATGACCGCAAGTACCAGGTCTTCGGCACGCGCGGTGCCCTGCTTTCGGACGGGAAGAAGATCAAGGTGAAGTACATTGATCCCGAGCAGGTCCTGCCCCCCGTTGTGTCGGATCCCGGCACGCCCGGTGACAGCTTCGGTGCGACCGGTACCTTTACGGTGGCTGTCGATCTCAAGTGGATCGAGGAGGAGTACGAGGTCAAGGATAACATCCGCGTTCTGTGGGATCACATGTATGCGTGCCTGCGTGAGGGCGCCGAGTATCCTATCAAGAGGGATGAGGTCACATCGCTGATCACGGCGCTCTGCCGCATCAAGAACGAGACCCCCATCTGCCGCTTCGTTGACTGATGGCGAACGAGATCCGCGCCTTCTGCGAGGCGATCCTCGGTCGCCCCGAGGGCTATATGCCGCCCGAGGGGGCTCTGCTCGATATGCAGATCGTGGAGGCGACGAGAGAGAGCGCCGCGCGCGAGGGCGAGCGCATTGCCTTCTGACATACAAAAGAAAAACCACCCCTCTGCGTACCTGCCATAGAGCAGGTACGCAACGAAATTTGCCCTTTCGGGCAAGTGAAATCGCTTTGCGGTGAAATATTTGCTCCGCAAATGTGAAATGTCCGCTTGCGCGGACGTGGGCAAATTTCATTTCACATCGA
>JAZSGE010000104.1:0-9016 GCA_045532575.1 Eubacteriales bacterium
TCCTCCAGAATATCGAAGCGCAGAGGGGGGGGCACCAGGATGCCGTCCGCATTGCGGGTGCATTGCTTTGCGGTGAACTTGTAAGCGCCGTGAGAGGTGCCGATGGAAATGGCAAGAGAATCCACGCCCGTACGGGTCACAAACTCCTCGACCTCCTCGGGACGGGTGTAGGAGGAGGACTCCGCGCTCACCTCATCCTCAACGCCGGCGAGAACGCCGAGCTCACCCTCAACGACGACCCCTCTCTCGTGGGCGTACTCCACCACCTTACGGGTGAGAGCCACATTGTCCTCGAAGGAGTGGTGAGAGCCGTCGATCATGACCGAGGTAAAGCCGCCGTCGATGCAGGACTTGCAGATCTCAAAATCGGCGCCGTGGTCGAGGTGCAGGGCAAGATCAATGCCGCTGTCCTTGACGGCCGCGTTCGCGAGAGCGATGAGATACTCATGCTTCGCATACTTGCGCGCACCGGCCGAGACCTGGAGGATCACGGGGGACTTGGCCTCCTCGGCCGCCTCGGTGATCGCCTGGATGATCTCCATGTTGTTGATGTTGAAGGCACCGATGGCGTAGCCGCCCTCGTAAGCCTTTTTGAACATTTCCTTTGTAGTAACGAGTGCCATTTTCTTTCTCCTTTTGCGTTCGGTAATATCACACACAGAATACTATACCACATTTTTTTACCGAAATCAAGAGTGTCGGGGAAAGAATATGTGTCCTCGTTCAAAAAACTTCCGGGATGCCGGCCGTTCCTTCGCCCACAGGGAGGCGCTCGGATGTATCGTAGGTGCCCCCCTCGGTCGAAAGACCGATGCTGATCGAGATCGCATCGTTGACGCGCGCCATGGCGCCCTCGTCAAGATGCCCCATCTTCTCGCGGAGGCGCCGCTTATCAAGCGTGCGGATCTGCTCAAGGAGAATGACCGAGTCGCGCGGCAGGCCCGCCCTCGCGGCGTAGATCTCGATGTGGGTCGGAAGCTTGTTTTTGTCCATGCGGCTGGGGATCGCCGCGGCGATCACGGTGGGGCTGTATCGGTTTCCGATATCGTTCTGTATGATCAGCACGGGGCGCAGCCCCCCCTGCTCGCTGCCGACAACGGGCGAAAGATCGGCGTAATAGATATCACCGCGTTTGACGTTCATCACATGTGCGGATTCCTTTCGTGAGAATTCATACTTATTTTGGCTCAAAACCCCATCACTTAATCACGCGATGCGAATTTGTCGTCCGTTTTCAGTGTATGTACCCAAGGGCGCCTCCGCCATAGAAAAAGCCGAGCGCTCCGATGGCTCGGAGTCGCTCGGCTTCGTATCAGTCGTTGCGCGAGGTGACTTCGGTCTCATCTCCCGTACGGAAGAGGAGGGAAACGCACCAGAGCGCGGCAAGGGCGACCACAACGTACACGATGCGGGAAACAATGGAGGTCTGGCCACCGCAGATCCAAGCCACGATGTCAAACTGAAAAAGACCGATGCTGCCCCAATTGATGCCGCCGATGATCGCAAGGATCAGGGCGAGTCTGTCCATGAACATACGCATTTCTCCTTTCAGGAATGTCTCTGTCCACTAGTGTGGGGCAAACCCTCGGATTTTATACTACGCATCCTCAAACGATGGCACAAAGGGCCCAAAATGCTCGCGCAGCTTTTGCAAAGCGCGCTTTTCGATGCGACTGACGTACGAGCGCGAGATCTCCATGCGGTCGGCCACCTCGCGCTGTGTCATGGCGGGCGCCTTCCCAAGACCGTAGCGCAAAACGATCACCGTCCGCTCGCGCTCGTCCAGCACCTCCTCGATCAGGCGGTAGGCGCGCTCGGTGTGGATCCTGAGATCAAGATCCCTCGTGATATTTTCGTCCGAGCTGATGACGTCTATGTAGGTCAGGGGATTGCCGTCGCGGTCAACGTCGATCGTCTCGTTGATCGACACCTCGTAGGACAGCTTCTTTTGCGAGCGGAAAAACATCAGAATTTCATTTTGCACGCATTTGGCCGCATAAGTCGCAAAGCGTGCCCCGTTTTTGTCGGAAAAGGTGTCGATCGCCTTGACAAGGCCAAGGCTCCCGATCGAGACCAGCTCCTCGGGATTCTGATAGGAGGTGTAATACTTGCGCACCACGTGGGCCACAAGGCGCAGATTGTGCTCAATAAGGCGCTTGCGCGCCGCACGGTCGCCCTCCTTCATCCGCGCAAAGAGCCGCCGCTCCTCCTCGGCAGGGAGCGGAGGAGGGAAGCCCTGCGCCGAGCCAATGCCGAGGAGCAGATAAATAAGATGAAAGGGCGAAAAGGAGAAAAAATGTGGCATAAGAAAAGCCCCCTTACAGTGATAGACCGCCGTTTCGGCTGTTGCTATCAGTATATGCAGGGGGCGGCTTGTTTCTTGCCGTGTCAGGGGATCGAGACGGTATATCCCGTGGCTCCGCGCACAACGATCGGGTGCCCCGTCGCGCGCATGACCCTGGCATTCAGCTCCGAGATCATGGTGCGCACAGCCGAGGGCGTCCTCTTCGCCAGCGGCGAGCCCGTGCACAGGGAAAGCTCCTTTGAGGATACCTCGCGGGGGTACGCCTCGGCGAGATGGCGTAAAAGAGAGAGCGCGTGCGTCGTGAAGGTCATCCAGCGGCAATGACAGCACGCGATGTGCGCGTAAGGGGTCAGGACGAGCGCCCTTCCCACGCGGCAATCGGCGGGATCCCGTCCCGTATACAGGCGGCAGAGCTCGCAAAGGATCTCGACAACGCGGATCGTGGCGATCGGCCGGAGGGGAATGTTGTCGGTCACAGCGTACAGCGCGTCAAGATCCACGCTCCCTCCTCGCTCGGCCGCCGCCACAAGCGGAAGCTCGGGATGCGCCTCCTTGAACCGGCGGCAAAAGCCGATGGGATTCGGGATCGTCTCGATCCGCGGAATATAGACGGCGCTCACCGGGAATTTCTGCAATACCGCTTCGGCATAGCGGTGAGAGGCGCCGCAGGTGTTCAGGGGGATCTTGTAAAAGGCGTGGCGCACGCTCTTTCGCATCGCCGGGTCGTTTTCGATGATCAGGATCATAGCTGTCCTCCTTGCTGTTACCTCTATTGTAGCACAGGGGACCGTGAAATACAATTGACTTTTGCGGAAAATCGTGTATAATGATATCAATACCGTAAAGGGAGACTCCAATGAAAGCTTTGCTCGTTAACGGCGGCTCGCGCGGCATCGGTGCCGAGATCGTCCGTCTTGCCGTCGCGCGCGGCTACCGCGTCGCCTTCACCTATCGCTCGGCCGAGAGGGAGGCCCTTTCCCTTGCCGAGGAGACGGGGGCGCTCGCCCTTAGGGCCGATTCCTCGCAGGAGGAGGAGGTCAAGGCCGCCGTCGAGGCCTGCCGCCGCACCATCGGCGACCCCGAGATCCTCGTCAATAACGCCGCGATCTCGTCCTTCTCGCTCTTTACCGACCTCACGCGTGAGGCGTGGGAGCAGATCTTTGCCGTCAACGTCCACGGCGTTTTCTATTACTCGCAGGCCGTCCTCCCCGCCATGATCCGCAAAAAAAGCGGCCGCATCATCAACATCTCCTCGATGTGGGGGCAGAGCGGCGCCTCGTGTGAGGTGCATTACTCGGCCACCAAGGCCGCCGTCAACGGGATGACACGTGCTTTAGCACGTGAGCTCGGTCCCTCGGGCATCACCGTCAACGCGATCGCCCCCGGCGTTATCGACACCGAGATGAACGCCCACCTCTCGGCCGAGGATCTCGGCGCCCTCGCCGAGGAGACCCCCCTCCTGCGCATCGGCAAGCCGCGCGAGGTGGCCGAGGCGGTCCTCTTTCTTGCCGGGGAGGGTGCCTCCTTTATCACAGGGCAGATCATCGGTGTCAACGGCGGCTTCCTCGTCTAAAATTTTTCTCTGTTTGCTATTGCATAAATCGGTTTCGTTTGTTATAATATATCTGTTGAGTTCCAAAGGCCGGATAGGACCATACTGGCCGGGGAGGTAGCGGTGCCTTGTACCTGAAATCCGCTATAGCAGGGGTGATTTCCATATTTGAGGGCCTTTCTTGTGCAGTCTGCGCCGTATGCGGCTTGCGTTGAGGGATGGGTCTTGCGCAATCGGGGGCTGTGAACCATGTCAGGTGGGAGACCAAGCAGCATTAAGCGGATTCCCCGGTGTGCCGCGAGGGTGCCTGTTCGGAGCGGGCGGTGCGGTTTCCGTGTGTAAGGGAGCGTTCGATCTTATGGTGTATGGTCTTATCCGGGCTTTGGAATTCTGACTGTGGGCGGCGTGCGCTCGGGGATATCCCCCTGCCGCCGCCCGCTTTTTTTAGGAGTTTTTCGGAGGGAAAGTATGTATCGTGCCCTTTACCGCAAGTGGCGCCCTGTGGATTTTGACGACGTATGGGGTCAGGATCAGGTCACGGGAATATTGAAATACGAGGTAGCATCCGGCAAGCTGAGCCATGCCTACCTCTTTTGCGGCTCGCGCGGCACGGGGAAAACGAGCAGCGCCAAGATCCTCGCCAAGGCCGTCAACTGCCTCTCGCCTCGGGATGGGAACCCCTGCAACGAGTGCGCCGCCTGCCGCTCGATCGACGCCGGCACAGCGACCGATGTCATCGAGATGGACGCGGCCAGCAACACCGGTGTTGACGATGTGCGTGACATCCGCGATGAGATCGTCTTTACCCCCGCCGAGCTCAAATACCGCGTCTATATCATCGACGAGGTACATATGATGACGGGGAGTGCCTTTAACGCCCTCTTAAAAACGCTGGAGGAGCCCCCCTCCTACGTGATCTTTATCCTCGCCACCACCGAGCTGCATAAGCTCCCGAGCACCATCGTCTCGCGGTGCCAGCGCTTTGACTTCCGCCGCATCACGAACGATGTCCTCGCAAAACGCCTTCTGCACATCGCCGCCCATGAGGGCATCTCGCTGACCGAGGGCGGCGCCCGGCTTCTTGCGCGCCTCGCCGTCGGCGGTATGCGCGATGCCATCAGCCTCTTTGAGCTCTGCGCCGGGATGAAGGATACGATCGACGAGGCCCTCGTCACCGCCGTGTGCGGTGCGGGCGACAGCGCCGCCGCGTACGACCTGATCGCCGCGATCGCCGCGCGCGACTATGCCGCGATCTACGGCACGGTCCGCGATCTTGTCATGTCCTCGCGCGATCTCTCGGTCTTTTTCCGTGAGCTGATCGAGGGCTACCGCGATCTTACCGTTATGAAAACGGCGAAAAACGCCGTCGAGTACCTCGACCTTACCGACAGCGAGGCCGAGCGCCTCCGTGAGCTGTCCTCGCTCTTTACCATGGAGCAGCTGATCCACCATTCGGGGATCCTCGAGGATGCCTTCGGGCGGATGCAGCGTGCCGGCGCCTCTCGCCGCGCGGTGGCAGAGCTCGCCTTGACGCGCCTCTGTGATCCGAAGCTCTCCTCGGGAGAGGAGGCCCTCATGGCCCGCATCTCCGAGCTTGAGAATGCACTCGCCCTCCTTCGCAGCGGTGCCGACCTTCCCTCGGCGCCCGCCCCCAAGGCGGCCCAAAAGCCGGCACCCGTCAAGGAGACGGCCCCCGCGCCCCTGCCGCCCGAGGACGAGCCGAAGGCAGTCGCCCCCTCCACCGCCGAGAAGGTGTCCTACCGTGCCTTCGGCGGCTGGCGTGAGGTGACCGAGGAGCTCGGGCGGCGGAACGCCAGCATGGCGGCTCCCCTGAACGGCTCAAGCGCCGCCATCTCGTCCGAGGGGAAGCTCGTCGTGCGTGTCGGGAACGCCTTTTTCCTGACCCTCCTGAACAAGGAGGAGTCGCTCGCCACCATCCGCGCTGTCGCCTCGAGCCTCTCGGGCACGCCCGTTGCCTCGGTCGAGATCCAAAGCGCCGGCGCCAAAAAATCCGATTCCATCCTCGAGGAGCTTGAACGCGCCCTCGCAGAGAACCACTAAAGGAGACATAAAAATGAAAGTCAGAATTCCTCAGGGCGGCGGCATGGCCGATATGCTCAAGCAAGCGCAGAAGATGCAGGCCGATATGCAGGAAAAGCAGGCCGAGCTCGAGGCCGCCGAGTACACCGTCTCGGCAGGCGGCGGTGCCGTCACCGTCCGCATCAACGGGAAAAAGGAGATCCTCTCGCTCGATATCGAGCCCGAGATCGTCGATCCCGATGACATCGAGACCCTGACCGATATCCTCGTGGCCGGCGTCAACCAGGCCATCCGCACCGTCGAGGAGACGGCCGCCTCGGAAATGGAGAAGATCACAGGGCAGATGAACCTTCCCGGTATGCCCGGTATGCCGGGGCTCTTCTGATGCAGGAATACGCCGAGCCGCTCCAGCGGCTGATCGAGCAGTTCCGCCGCCTGCCCGGCATCGGTGGGAAGAGTGCCGTCCGCATGGCCTTTTCTGTCCTCTCCTTCTCGGAGGAGGAGGCAGGCGCCTTTGCCGAGGCCATCCTCGATGCCAAGCGGTGCATCAAGAGCTGTCATGTCTGCGGCAATTACTCGACGGGGGATGTGTGCCCGATCTGTTCCGATCCCGAGCGCGACCGTTCGCTCGTCTGCGTCGTCGAGAACGCCCGTGATATCCTGGCCTTTGAGCGCGTGCGCGAGTATCGGGGCCTCTATCATGTCCTCGGCGGCGCGCTCTCTCCCGTCAACGGGATAACGCCCGATGCCCTCCGCATCCGCGACCTCGTTGACCGCGTGGCGAGTGGCGAGATCCGTGAGATCATCGTGGCCACCGACCCCGATGTCGAGGGCGAAGCCACCGCCATGTACCTCGCCCGTGTCCTTTCGCCCTATGCCGTCAAGATCACCCGTCTCGCCTACGGTGTCCCCGTGGGCGGCAATCTCGAATATACCGATGAGGTGACCCTGAACCGCGCCCTCCTCGGGCGGCGCGACCTGTCGTAAGGTATGGGCAGGCGCCTCCTTTCGCTGTGCCTTTTGCTTTCGCTCCTTTTGTCCCTCGCCGCGTGTGGGGGAAAGGAGCCCTCCCCCTTGACCGAGGACGAGATCCGTGTCTCGTTTCTTGACGTCGGGGAAGGGGATTGCACCCTGATCCGCACCGCCGAGGCAACCCTCCTCGTCGATACGGGCGAGGCCGACCCCCTCCTGAATGCCGGGATCGTGGCCACCCTGCGGTCGCTCGGGGTCGAGCGGATCGACTGCCTCGTTCTGACCCATCCGCACAGCGATCACGTCGGCGGTGCCCCTGCCATTCTCGAGGCGTTCCCCGTCGGCGAATGCCTGATGCCGCTGGCCGCCGATGAGAGCGATGCCTTTGCCGCCGCCCTCGATGCCCTCCTCGCAAGCGGGATCCCCACAAGGGAGGCCACGCGCGGTTACAGCAAGGCCTACGGCGATCTTACCGTGGAGGTCCTCTCGCCCGAGCGAGACAGCGGCGCGGCCGATATCAATGATCTTTCCGCCATCCTCCGCCTTACCTTTGGTAAGGCGACTCTCCTTTTGATGGCCGATGCCGGGAAGAGCACCGAGGAGGCGCTCCTTCGCGACTACCCGGCCGAGGCGCTCTCCGCCTCGCTTTTGAAGGTCGGGCACCACGGCGCCGATACCTCCTCGTCCTACGCCTTTCTTTCGGCCGTTTCTCCGACCTATGCCGTCCTCTCAGTCGGTAGTGATAATGCCTACGGCCACCCGGGCGAGGCCACACTCAGGCGCCTCGCCGCCGTCGGCGCCACCGTCTTTCGCACCGACCGCCACGGCGATATCGTCTTCCATGGCACCCGTGACGGCTTCACCCCACCAAAATAAAAATTCACCCGCCTAGAACGCGGGTGAATTTTTTCATTTCCTCCGCTTTAGCCTCCCCCTCCGCTCTTAAGGCTCCCCCGTCGGGGGAGCATTCGCGGAGCGACGGAGAGGGCTAATCCGGCCCCCCTTGTGTAGAGGGGGGATAAAGGGGGGAGTGTGCCCCTGCCGCAGCTGCTCTCCGCCATACGCCGGAACGAAGCTCTTGGTCCCGCCGTATCATCCTGAGCGAAGTGTGATGAGGTGTAATGCAAAGAAATACGAAGAGGCCAAAAAGTGCATATTGCGTCGTGTGAGATGCAAGCCCTCCTCCGGGAGGGGGGAACCAAAGGGGGGAGCCCCCGGCACCCACCGATACGAAGATGCCACGTCTTCCTCCTCCGTCTAACCAAGGCTCCCTTGTGTAGAGGGCAGACGAAACTCCGAAAATCAACCGTAAGGGCAGATTTTCGTTAGTTGAGTTGCGCAAAGCGAAGCGGCGCGGGTGGCGGCAGAGCCGACGGATGAGGTTGCTCCGTCGGTAAACGAAGAGGCTATGGCTTCGACATAATGTCGCGAGAAGGCCCCCCTCCGGGGGTAAGCGAAGTGTTTTAATCTTAGCCTCCCTGGTGTCATCCTGAGCGGAGCGAAGCGAAGTCGAATTTTTTATACTCATTAAAAATTATAGCGAGGTACTTGCGAGTATTCCTCCGGCACTTCATCGTCGAAGGCACAAAGAGTTTTGATCTTCTTTGAAAGTTTATCGGGATACAGCACAGTATTCAGATATTCAATAAAATCCGTTTCATCAAACACCGCGCCGTACTGTTCTCCGCAGAGCTTCAAGAACTTACCGCTTTTCTCGCCGTGCCACACGTAGTTAAATGCAAATTCGTTTGCAACGGTGGCGAGGTTGTCTGCAACGTCGGCAGGTACTAAATAGAGCGACAGATCTCCGTCAGCACTCAATACGACCTCTTTCATTTCACGGGTATCATCGGTCTGTTCGCAGAACAAGATATTGTTATGGTATATCTCAATGGTACACTCGCCCATAGTACCGCCCTTGTGGAAATATCCCGTATAGAGCGCACGGTCTTGTCCGTAGTATTCGTTTGTGACAGAGAAGCCTGCGCACTGAAACTCGGCAATGAAATCTTTGAGGTACATTTTCTTGTAAATCTTGCCCTCGTAAGTGCCGAGATTGCCGTAGTAGCCTTCATGTACTGTGGCAAAGCAATACTCCCAATTCACATCGAGAAATTCGAGGTATCCGTCCACTTGATTAAAGTTCG
>JAZSGE010000083.1:0-16411 GCA_045532575.1 Eubacteriales bacterium
GGCCTCCGACTTCCACCCACTCTCCGCGCAGCCGCACCGCACGGCTCCCTTTTCCCGGCCCCCATCGCCCTTCCTTCGGCGCTCAGCTGTTCTCGCACATGCCGCCGCCCCCCTTCTGCATACCCTGCCATGAGGACGAAGGAGACCGAGGCGAGGCACCCTCCCGGCGGCTACCCTTGGAGGGGTCTTGAGAGGTGAGTGATACATTTGACAAAAAGGGGCTTTCCTTTTGTAACTTTTTGCACAAACGCCACAAAAAAATTTGTGTTTCTCACCGCCCTCATCCCCGGTTTTTCCCCGTTTTCTCTTGACAACGGCAAGGGGGATGGTCTATAATATAGATGCAAACTATTTTTATAAGGAGACCTCGCATGAAAAATACACGCTTGCTTTTTATGATTCTTGCTTTGGCACTGATGTGCGTTGCGTTGTCGGCATGTGACTTCCTGGGCAGTATCCTCCCGGGTGGCAGCACGACGACGACGACGGCGACCCCTCCCACGACGACGACGGCGCCGCCGCCCCCCTCTTCCGTAACGACGACCGTGCCTGCCCCCTCGCTCAAGACGGCAGAGCTTGAGTTTGACGATGCCACCTTTACTTACGACGGCCAGGCAAAGTCGATTGCCGTAGAGGGCCTGCCCGAGGGCGCGACCGTCCTCTACTACATCGACGGCAGCACGACCTCCGTGGAGACGGTCGCTCTGACGAACGCCGGCACCTACACCGTCAAGGCGGTCGTGGCGCTCCCCGAGGACTATGAGCCCTGCGAGGATCTTGAGGCTACCGTTACCATCACCAAGGGCACCCTCACCGTGAATGTTGCGCTTGAGGATGCGACCGTCATCGAGAACGGCGCGGCGCAGGCCATCACCTACACCGGTACCCTTCCCGAGGGCGTGAGTGCGACCTACGTCTACCGCAAGGGCGGCAAGACCGTGGCTCCCGCCGACGTGGTTGCCCCCGGCGAGTATACCGTGATGCTCGTCTTCACCCTCAGCGACGATCTGAAGGCCAACTACAACGTGCCTGCCGGCCTTAGCGCCAAGCTGACGATCGAGGCGAAGAAGGACTACGATCTCAGCGGCGTCACGCTGAACGGCGCAACCACCATCACCTATGATGACGAAACGCCTACCTTCACGCTCGGCAATCTCCCTGCCGGTCTTACCCAGGGCGCTGTCACCATCAATGGCGCGGCGGTTCCCGCCGAGAAGCTGAATGCCGGCACCTATAAGGTCTCCATTGCCTATGTGAACGGTGATGCGACGTACAACGATCCTGCCGTGACCTACGACTTCGACCTTGTGGTCGATCCTGCCGAGGTCCCCGGCTGGAGCGCTGTCAAGTTCAACGGCTTCCAGTCCAAGAAGACGGGCGATACCTTCACGATCGCCGTCGAGGGCCTTGATGCTCTCACCGTTACCGTTACCGTCGAGTACTGGGTGAACGGCGCGAAGGTCGATGCCGTCTCCTATGCCGAGACCGGCGTATACGAGGCCACCGCGAAGTTCTTCGTGGCGGATCCGAACTACAAGGCTCCCGCCGATATGACCGCTACCCTGACCATCACCGAGAAGGAGGTCTATGACCTTAGCGGTGTGACGCTCAGCGGCGATAAAACGATCGTCTACGGCACCGCCACTCCGGACTTTGAGCTGAACGGTCTTCCTGCCCGTCTTACCCAGGGCGCTGTCACCATCAACGGCGAGGCGGTTCCTGCCGGGAAGCTGAATGCCGGCACCTACAAGGTCGTGATCGCTCTTGTGAACGGCAACAGCGATTATATGGATCCCGATGCTTACGCCTTCGACCTTGTGGTCAATCCTGCCGATATCCCCGGCTGGAGCAACGTCAAGTTTGAGTCGGCGACCAAGCCGAACACCGGCGCTCCCTACACGATCGCTGTCGAGGGTCTTGACGGTCTCACCGTTGATGTTACTGTTGAGTACTATGTGAACGGCGTGAAGGTCGATGCCGCCACCTACACGGCCACCGGCGAGTACACCGTGGTTGCGAAGTTCATCGTGGCCGATGCGAACTACAAGGCTCCCGCCGACATGACCGCGACCCTGACCATCGTCGATAAGAAGCCCTACGACTTCAGCGGCGTGACCGTGAACGGCGCGACCGAGATCGCCTACGGCACCACCACTCCGGACTTTGAGCTGAACAACGTTCCCGCGGGCCTTGATGTGCTCGGCTACACGATCACCGATAAGGCCGGTGCGACCGCAACCGGGACGCTCAATGCCGGTGCGTACACCGTTACCTTCACCTTCAAGAACAATGACGAGAGCTACATCGATCCCGATGCCTATACCGTCACCCTTACGGTCAAGGCGGTCGCCGGCACTCTCCCTGCGGAGATCGAGATCGTCTGGGACTATGAGGACCAGAAGGCCGAGGATGGCGACTTCATCGAGTATGTGGCCGGTAAGACCTACACCGTCAAGCTGACCGAGGCGACCGTTGCGGCTCTGAACGCTGCCGGTATCGCGGTCGGTGAGTACACCGGTAACACCGCCTCCACCGAGGGTGGTCATACTGCCACCGTTACCCTCGTGTCGCTCGACGGCAACACCGTCTATCCCGCCGAGACGCTGACCTGGAAGCTCGGGAATTCCTGGGCTGATGTCGGTGGCGGCGAGATCTGATCCGCCTCCCCTTTCCGAAAAACTGCGATGCCGTTTGGCATCGCAGTTTTTTGTCTTTCGTCAATTCCAACAGAAGAAAAAAATATTTTTTTGCACATTGCCGAAAAGGCCTCGCCAAGGGGCGGCGGCGTTGTATAAAAGTCCCCTTTTTCCTTGAAATTCTATTGACAAGAGGGGGCGCATCCGTTATAATATATATGTAAACTTTTGCAATGAAACAAGGAGTATCTCTATGAAAAAGAAACTTCTGCTTGCGGCTGCGCTTCTTCTCGCTCTGACGTGCGTTCTGTGCGCATGTGGACCGAAGAAGGCGAAGCTCAGCTTTGAGGACGCAACCTTTACATACGACGGTCAGCCGAAGACGATCGCCGTAGAGGGCCTGCCTGAGGGTGCAACGGTCAAATACATCGTGAACGGCGGTGAAGAGGTCGATGAGGTCTCTGTCGTGAACGGCGGTGTGTACACCGTGGTTGCCAAGGTCACCCTTCCCGAGGGCTACAAGGCGGTTGCGGACATGGTGGCTACCCTGACCATCAGCAACACCGGCGAGCGCCTGTCGCTGAACGGTGCCTCCTTTGTCGGCGGCTCGTATCCGTATGACGGTGAGGCCCACTTCCCGACGCTGGTCGGCACGCTTCCCGAGGGCATCGGCTACACCTTTACGAAGGGCACCGGCGTCGTGAACGCGGGCGAGAGCTCGACCTTCGACGTCACCTTCACGATCAACGATCCCGATAAGGCGAAGAACTACCTGCCGCCCGCCCCCATCACCGGCCTTGTGGTCTCGGTGGAAAAGGCGGTGCTTGATCTTAGCGGCATTTCCTTCAAGAATGCCGAGGTCCCGTTTGACGGGAAGTTCCATTCGCTCGAGATCACCGGCATTCTTCCCGAGGTCCTTACGGTTTCCTATGAGGGCGGCGCTGTGAAGAAGGGTACGGTGGATGTCACGGCGACCCTTTCCTTCAAGACCCCTGCCGATGCGGCAAACTACACGATCCCTGCCGGCAAGGAGACCATGACCGCCAAGCTGACGATCGGCCCCGGCGACTTTGATCTCAGCTATCTGAACTTTGCGGACCGCACGAGCTATTACAACGGCATCGATCAGACGCCGAGGTTCAATAACGCTCCCGAGGGGCTTGTGGCTATCGTCGAGACCTTCGTGATGATCGGTGAGACTCCCGTTGCCTGCGATGAGCTTATCTATCCTGACACCTACCTTGTCAAGGTGAGCTTCGCCTTCGCCGAGGGCTACACGGCGGCCGATTACACGCTCCCCGAGCCCAAGGAATTTGGCTTCACCATTACTAAGAAGCCGCTGGACGGCCTGGCTCTCCCCTCGTGGGATATGGGTGCCGACTGGATCACGGCCGGTGAGGACGGCTACTACCTGGCCAACGGCTCGGCGCATACCATCGGCATCGCCAATATGCCCCTGAACGGTGCTGACTACACCATCTCCTACACGATCTCGGGTGACAACGGCATGACCGAGGCCGGCACCTACACCGTGTCGGTGACCTTCACCATCGTGAGTGACTACTACGTCCTTCCCGAAGGCTACGCCCTCCCGGATGTCACGTATCAGATCGCTGCCAATGAGATCGACGACAGTCAGTTCACGCTGGAGGACAGCACGTTGACCTATGACGGTGAGGCCCACAAGATCGAGATCGTCTACGCTGACGGTGTGACTGCCGAGTCGCTCGGCATCAAGGACGTCATCGTGAAGATCTACGATGCGAGCGGTGCCGACATCACCGAGGCCGGTGCCGAGGGCTTCACGAACGCCGGCACCTACCGCTATGTCTTCACCTTCGTCGCCGATGAGGAGAATGGCTATGCTCCGATGGAGAAGGAAGTCACTCTGACCATCGAGAAGAAGGTCATCAGCCTCGATGATCTTGCCGATGGCGAGACGATCGTCTGGGTTGCCGACGGTGATCAGGAGAAGGTCCTCGCCGAGGACAGCTACCTCCTGAGCGACGGTAAGAAGCACAAGGTCGCTCTCTCCGATGCAACGGTCGCGATCCTCGAGAAGTACAGCTTCGCTGTGAAGAAGTACGCGAAGAGCTCGGCCACAAGACCCGGCGAGTATACTGTGACCGTGACCCTGACCTGCGATGATAACCACACCATCGCGGCCGGCAGCGAAACGATCACGATGCCTTGGGCCATCGCGCTTGAGGACAACTGGTCGGATATCGATAAGTAATGCAAAAGAGCACTCCCTCGGGAGTGCTCTTTTTATAGAAAAGCACCGTGCCACGGCACGGTGCTTCTTTTATAGAGTATCAAGGAATTTCCCAATGCGCGTGAGCGCCTCCTCCAGGTGGCGCATCGAGTAGGCGTAGGAGATGCGGGCATAGCCCTCGCCCACATCGCCAAAGGCGGTGCCGGGAACGATGGCACAGCGCCCCTCGTACAGGAGCCTCTCGCAGAATTCCTCGCTCGAAAGCCCGAACTTCTTGATCGAGGGATAGAGATAGAAGGCGCCCTCGGCCTCAAAGCACTCCATCCCAAGCTCGGTAAGACCGCTGAGCAGGAAGGAGCGGCGGCGGTCATATTCCTCGCGCATCATCTCGATGTCCTCGTCGCCGCGCGTGATCGCCTCAAGAGCGGCGAATTGGCTGGCGGTGGGGGCACACATAATGGCGTACTGATGGAGCTTGAGCATCTCCTTCGCCAGGGGGGCGGGTGCGGCGAGATAGCCCATACGCCAGCCCGTCATGGCATACGCCTTTGAGAAGCCGCTGGCAATGATCGTGCGCTCCCACATCCCGGGGAGCGTGGCGATCGAGGTGTGACGGCGGCCGTAGGTCAGCTCGGCGTAGATCTCATCCGAAAGGACGATGATATTGGTGCCGCGCAGGACCTCGGCAATGCCCTCGAGCTCCTCCGCGGTGAGGATCGCCCCCGTGGGATTGTTCGGGAAGGGGAGGACCAGGAGCTTGGTCCTCGGCGTGATGGCCGCGCGGAGCCGCTCGGGTGTCAGCTTGAAGCCGTCCTCGGCGCGGGTCTCGACCGGGACGGGCACACCGCCCGCCACCGTGGCCAGGGGGCCGTAGCAGACAAAGGAGGGCACAGGAACGATGACCTCATCTCCGGGATCCACCAGGGCACGGATCGCAATGTCGATGGCCTCGCTGCCGCCGACCGTGACGATCACCTCATTCTCGGGGGAATACGAAAGCGAGAAGCGGCGGGAAAGATACTCGGCAATGCCGCGGCGCAGCTCGGAAAGACCGGCGTTGGCGGTGTAATAGGTGCGTCCGCGCTCGAGGCTTTCGATCGCCGCCTCGCGGATGTGCCAGGGGGTCACAAAGTCGGGCTGACCCACCGTCAGCGAGATCACGTCGTCCATAGTCGATAAAAGGTCAAAGAACTTACGGATCCCCGAGGGGCGCAGATCGCGCACGCGCTGTGAGAGAATATCGTCGTAGGGGATCATAGGAGCTCGTTGATCCTTTCATCGGTATCGGTGACCTTGAACATCACGTGGTTTTCCTTGTAGGTGTTGAGCACAAAGTGCGTGGCTGTCGATGTCACCATCTCCTGCGAGGACAGCTTTTCGCTGACGAAGAAGGCCACCTCCTTCATGCTTCTCCCCTCCACGACCACGAGAAAATCGTAGGTTCCCGACATCAGATACAGGCTCTTGACCTCGGGATAATTCCGGATCTTCTCGGCGAGCTTGTTGTAGGCATAGGCTCCCTTGTGGTTGATCTTGATCTCGATCATGGCGCGCACCTTCTCTTCGCCGGCACGCTCCCAATCGACGAGGGTACGGCGGCCGAGGATCACGCCGTTTTTCTCCCATTCCTCGATCATAGCGCGGATCTCGCCGACATCGCGGCGGCACATACGCGCCAGGGTCTCGGGGGTCAGGGTCGCATCGCTCTCTAAGAGCTTCAGAATATTGTCCATCGTGGGATCCTTTCAATGAGGTTTTCTACCAGTCTACCATGAAGTGCGCGTTTTGTCAAGGAAAACGGCGCATTTTTTCGCTTTGCGGCATAGAATGAAGTAACAACCTCGAGGAGGTGTCAGGTGCGGCTCTCCTATCTCTTTTGGCGCTGTCTCTCGATTCCCTATACGCACGCCGCCCTCGGGGCCGACTACGCCCTTGAGCGCGTGGGGCATACCCTCTATCTGTATCTGGAAGCCTCGGACGGGCGCGAGGATTGGGGCCACAACCTCGATTTCCCGATCACCGCGTACCGCCGACAGGGGAAGACGGTCTTCCGTGCCCACCGCGGTTTCCTTGCGGTGTGGCGCGCCCTTGAGGCCGAGCTCGGTCCCACCCTGTGCGATCCGGCGCTCACCGCTCTGACGATCGTCGGCTACTCGCACGGCGCGGCACTCGCCGTCCTTGCGCACGAATACGTGTGGTACCACCGCCCCGAGCTCCGCCCGCGCCTTACGGGCATCGGCTTCGGATGTCCGCGCGTGATCTTCGGCACCGCCGCCGCGCGCCTTGCCGCGCGCTGGGAGCGCTTTACCGTCGTGCGGAACATCGACGATATCGTCACCCATCTTCCCCCCGCCGTCTTCGGCTATCGCCATGTGGGGCAGATGCTCGAGATCGGCGCGCGCGGCCGCTATGCGAGGATCGACGCCCACCGTCCCGAGAATATCCTCAGGGAGCTCAAGCGCTTGGAATAAAAGACGGCAGGGCACAGCCCTGCCTTCTTTTATTCTAACCAGAACTTCATAATATCCTTTTTCTTTTCCTCGATCCGCCCGAGGCGATAGTGCAGCCTCCCCTCGCGGTGGAAGCTGCGGAGGACCTCGTAGACCATGGCGGCGGTCTCCTTCATCGTTCCGACCGTGGCCGCGATATGGCAGTCAATGCGCGGCTCGTGCCAAAGGAGAGGGAACCAATCCCGATCAGCGAATTCCTCCATCGCGAGTGGGTCATCCCGTCGCCCCGTGAGCCTCTCCTCAAGGAGCGCGCGGAGTGTCGCAAGCACACGCGCATCCCCCTGCTCAACACGCACCCCCTCGATCGGGAGGCCTAAGATCTCGGCGCCGCGCGGCGTGATCCGCGCCATCGAGGTCGGGGGGATCGGCATGGTCGGGCGCGCCTGTACCTCCTCGGGGAGCCCGAGCGCCGTCGTGCAGAGAAAGGTTTCCCCATCGCCAAAGCCGACCGTCATCGGCCGCGTGATCCGCCCGACCGTGATGGTATCGGGGAGGCGCGCATGGACCGAGAGCGTCACAAGCTCGGCCGGCAGGCGCGAGAGCATAGCGGCCGTCTCCTTGGCTATGGCATCGGCGAGGCCCTCGGAGGGAACGCCGCGGACGGCGTCGCCGATCGCCTGGGTGTAGATCTCGGCGTTGTGGAGGCTCCTCCCGTCGGGCAGGACCAGCTGTGCCGGACCGTAGGTGGTCCCGGCCTCACCAAAGGCACTTGTGAAGTGCACGCCCTTTTGGAACAGCTCGGCAAGGATCGCCTCGCCCACAGCATGGAAGGCGGGCGCCGTCGCCTGATGGTAGGTACCATTCTCGCAGAAGGCAAGCTCGCCGCTCTCATCAACAAAGGGATGGGCGTGCTGTGCGTAGCTGCGCGAGGGGCGCGAATGAATGATGCCCGTCGTCCCCGGGAAGTCGAGGGCGTCGGTCTTCCAGAGCAGGGTATCAACGTCACCGAGGAGCTTCGCCGTATAGAGCCTGCCCTCGTGGATCGTGGCGATCCCCGTCGCCATACCACCGTCAAAGTATTCGACCCTCTTCAGCATCTCAATAAGAATAGGAGCGGCACGCCGCCCTCCCGTATAGCCTGCGATCACGCACATAGACCTGTACCTCGTTTTTCTTTCATTATAACGCAACCCACCAAAAAAGGCAAGGGGCGAAAGGAAAAAGCGAGCCGTAGGCTCGCTTATTTATATCTCCGTGGCTCGTCGGTCTCCCCGAGGAGATAGTCGATGCTTGTGTTGTAAAAGCGCGCAAGCTTAATGAGAACTGCCGTCGGAATATCATTTTCTCCCGTTTCATATTTTGAATATCCGGTTTGCGACATCCCCAAGACCTTAGCCACCTGCGTTTGGTTCAGATCTCTGTCCTCGCGCAAGCTTCGTAAGCGAGTGCGCATAGTAGCATCCTCCCTCCAACCGATCTACCTATAGTATAGATTAATCTGTTTCAGGGTATTGACTTTTAACCTGAAACAGATTATAATAGGGGTATCACAATAAGGAGCAGATCAATGAAAAAGATAATTGCTGTTGTAGCGCTTATTCTCCTTTTGACGGTGGTGCTGGCCTCCTGCGGCATGGTCTCGCACTGGACGCACGAGCATACGTGGCAGTATCACCTCATGAAGCAGCCCACCTGTATCGAGGTGGGGCTGATGGAGGCTCTGTGCCTCGAATGCGGCGATAAGGAGTATATGGAGATCAATACCGCCGCGCACACCTATATCGGCGGTTTTTGCAGCGATTGTGGCGCAAAGGCGTCTTCAAAGAATGCGTTGGAGCGGATCTCTCTCCCCGCCGGTGCAGATAGCAGTAACGCGTGGTCGATGTACAAGCTGTTTGAAACGGCGTGTGAGTTCAAATTCAAAGGAAACTACGAGAAATTCGTTATGTCCCTGTCCGGCGTCCATCTCAAAGAAGCCTACCTCGATGCTGTCGGCCTTTTTCATGTGACGGTTTCAACTCCACTTGCTGACGGTGGACGCTTTACGGCTCCCGTCGCGCTGACGGTCGGAAGGATCGACGTTGAGAATCCCAAGGCCTCGGTCGGCACGCTTCTGCGGGCGGACATCGTAGAGGGGGAGCTACAGCTCACGTATACCGACGGCACCTCGCGCTCGGCAGGGTGCTTCCATGCGGTCGGACTCGCCGAAAAGATCGTGGGCTTCGGCATCAGCAAAAATTCCGAGCTTCTTGTGTACTACTCCGACAGTACGGTGGCCTTCGCCGGTATCATCAGGAAATAACGAAAAGAGTTCCGATATCTTTACAAAAATCGGACACATCATGGGAAAAACCAAAAGGATGTGTCCGACGTTTCATAACAAAAAGACCGTGAGAGATCACGGTCTTTTTGCGTTGTTATTCCTCAAGGGAAAAGGTGAAAAGCGTCTCCCCTTCAAGGCTCTTGGCGGTGAAGACGCCGCCCTCAAATACCATGTACGAAGGGGCGCTCCCCTCCTTCGGGATCGAGACCGAGCCGGGGTTCAGATAGGTGATCCCGTCGCGTGTCTCGCAGGCGGGGATGTGCGTGTGCCCGTGAAGCAGGACATCGCCCACCTTCAGCGGCGGCAGAGCCGAAAGATTGTGCTTGTGCCCGTGCGTCACAAAGACGGTAGAACCGTTTCCCCCGTCAAGGAGCGCATACTCGGCAAGAATGGGGAAGTCGAGCACCATCTGATCGACCTCGGTATCGCAGTTCCCACGCACGCAGAAGATCTCATCGCGGACGGTGTTCAGCATCTCGATCACGCGCTTCGGGGCATAGTCACGGGGCAGATCGTTGCGCGGCCCGTGGTAGAGAAGATCGCCGAGCAGGATCAGGCGATCCGCGCCCTCGCGGCGGTATGCCTCGAGCATCCTCTCGCAGTAGTACGCCGAGCCGTGGATGTCGGAAGCGATAAAGTATTTCATTTCGCGCACCCGTCTTACGGAATGGCCGCCTCGTTGACGGCGCGGATCACGATGGCGCGTTCCTCATCGGTAACGGGGACGTCAAAGCCGTTGAAGGTGTCGCCCGTGATATCCGCGCCCGTCAGGTACTTGAGCCAGGTAAGCCCAAGCAGATAGCACCCGACACCGTTTGAGGCGTGGGCGGTATCCTGATGCATGCAAAGTCCTGCCTTTTCTGCCGCCAGCATGGCCTCACCGCAGGGAATGATACCGTCGGCCGAGATAAGCTCGGCGGCCTTCTTGTAGGATTCGCGGATCGCGCTCAGCATATCCTCGGCCTTTTCAAAGTGCATACCGTTAATAAGGCGCTCGCTCCCTTCGGCATACGCCCAGGTTTCGTGAAGGATGATTTTTGCGTGTGGGCAATATTTTCTTACGTAGGCGGCAAGCTCCTCGATGTAAGGCGAATAGGTAGCGATTTTCGGGCTATAGGGACTGGCCTGCTGTAGCGTGATAACGTCCCAGGAATCGCTGCGGAGCGCCTGGCGGATGGAAACCTTCAGGCCGGTGCACTCACCGTTGAAAAAGTAGGAATAGTCAGCGCGGTCGTCAAGCATATTCCAGTAATGCGTTTCAAGCGAGCAACCGCCGATGAACAGATTGACCGTGCGCATATTCACGCCGTTGTGCTTGGCAAGACGGTGCAGATAGCGCTGCGCATTGTTGGAAAAACTGTTGCCGATGGATAAGACCTTCATAAAAAAGACTCCTTTTTATATCGTTGGGGAATCCCCTTGTTCTTCCACAAATAGTATAGCCGATTTTGGCAGACAAGTCAAGTGCCGCTACATGGGAGCCGCCCCTCTCCCCTGACCCTTGGGCAAGAATTTTCGGCGTTTCTCTTTACAAGAGGGGAAATAGGTGGTATAATGAGGGTGCCAAACAAATTTCATAAAGAAAAGCATAGGGATATTTTTCTCTTTTTGGGAAAGGAGAATAATATCTTCTTTTTCGCACATAATCAACCACACGAATTTGGTAAAAACGCAAATTCCCGTCAGGTTGATGTGTGCGGAAATATCCGTATGCTTTTCTTGAAATTTGTTTGGCGACAATGGGGGTTGGCGTTTTTCGGTGCGGCGACTTCGGTTGCCGCACTTTTTATTTTCTCAGGGATTATTTTTATCAAGGGAGCTTAATTATGGACACACAAAAAACTTTTTTTGAATCGAAGGGACTGATACTGAGGAAACTCGCCAATATTCTTTGGTTTTTTCTTCCCCTTATTGTGGCCATCGGATTGGTATTGGCGACAGGGGAGACAATTGAAACCTCGCCGGTGGAGATTGTGGACGACGCGTGCTACATAGAAGAGTATTATAAATACTTGCAGGAAACGACCTGCTCTTTGGAAATTACCTTTAATCAAAACGTTTATGAAGGTTCTGTTACGGTTGTGTTTTATGATGAATACGGCGTGGAGTTGGAAACTCTAAGCATTCCGTTAACCAATGCGGACGATTTTTCGTCTTACGGTACGGAAATGGTCAACACCTATTTTTCCGTAGAGGGGAAGGTGGATTCCTATGAGATCATCGACTACTCCGATTTGCAATCCGCCGAGGAGGGGAGCTACAATGAATCCCGATCTGAGATAGTTCTTTTTGCTGCATTGTTAATGATACTCAGATGCCCGTACGCACTTCCTATTTTGATTACGGCGCTCTTCTTCAATTGCAAGCGTTATCTTGTGAATGGTCATGAAATTATTGTTTATACAGGCCGGTTGCAGCATTATATTAAGGTGGACGGTAAAAAATATGACCAAAAGAATGCTTTGATCTCCTTTTCCCCAATCACGCTGAACGCCGTTCTTGACACGCAGGAACGTATAGAGGTCTATATTCCTTTCTTTACCAAACGCATGACGGTACGTGCGGATGGCATTTTAGTGAATCCGTCTCGTTAATATCAATCAATAATAAAAAGAAAAAAGGACACATCATCGGGAAAAACCCCAAAATGATGTGTCCGATTTTTTTATGAAAGCTTTTGCGGGGAAGTAACTGAAAAACGCTTTACTTGCAGGCCTCTTCGATAGCAACAGCCACCGCAACGGTCATATCGACCATCGGGTTGTTACCGGCGCCGATGAGACCCATCATCTCTACGTGAGCGGGAACGGAGGAGGAACCTGCAAACTGTGCGTCGCCGTGCATTCTACCCATAGTATCAGTCATACCGTAGGGAGCGGGGCCTGCTGCCATATTGTCGGGGTGAAGGGCTATAGCCGTGAAGCTTGTAATGTAAGACTTTCGATATAATAACATTTAAATTTTTTTACGTCGAACACATCGTTTTCAGTTTTGCTGAATGCATTATATCGTGTTTTGAGGCTTTCGTACACGATTTTTACGAAACTAATTTGCGACAATTTTACTAACAAATGCGACAAAAAGAGCAATCAACTATTATTACGGCAATCTCATATATAGCATACTACCGCAGTGCGAGCATACCCTTGCTTCCTCAGATATTTCCTTAAAGCACCCGGGACACCTTTTAAGAGCCATAGCTATCCTCCGAATTGTGTTATTTTAAAGACAACTGAATTATATCACAAAGCCGTGACTTTGTTAATTTGCATTTTACGTATATTTTTATCAACAAAGAATGATTTGTTTTATTTTAGATTAAACAGTTGACTTTTTTCTTCCGTTATGTTAAAATTAATTTAAAAAATGTAGGATATGAAAATGAGTACTAATGATTCTTCAAAAAGAAATAAGGTTATATATAAAAACTGTAACGTGAACGGCAATATTACCGATATTGAGGTGATTGATGGAGTTTTCTCTGCAATAGGACCTACGGAAGAAGATGGAATTGACCTTAACGGTGCTGACGTATTTCCCGGACTTATTGATATTCATTGCCACGGCTCGTACGGGTATTCGATTTACGGAGTTGACGACTCTTTAATTGAAGACGCACTCAAAAATATTTGCGCGTATTACGCAAAATACGGCATCACCACCTGGTACCCCACTACTGTTGCTCCTGCTGAAAAATTACAACACCTGCTTTCATTCGATTTCAACTCCTTTGACGGTGCTAATATAGGCGGACTGCATTTGGAAGGCCCTTATCTCTCACCGAACAAAGCGGGTGCTATCCATCCCGGCAATATGCGTTTGCCAAATGTAGATGACTTTGATAATTACGAAAAAATCAAATTTATCACCGTTGCACCCGAGCTTGAAGGCGCAATTGATTACATAAAGGAAATGTCGGGAAAGGTAAGAATCTCGATCGGACACACCTGCGCAGACTACGATACCACGATGGATGCCATAAAAGCAGGAGCAAGCTGTCTTAATCATACGTTTAACGCTATGCCACCCCTACATCACAGAGATGCAGGCCCTATCGGTGCGGCAATATCATCCAACATATATGCTGAGGCAATATGCGATGGAATACATCTGCATCCGAGTATTGTAAAAATGCTCTACCGCACGTTTGGCAGAGATAGAATGATAATGGTTAGCGACACGGTTGCCGGTGCAGGCCTGCCCGACGGAGAATTTGTAATTGACGGAAAGACCAGAGTTATAAAGGACGGCGTAATTAAAAACGCAAACGGAAATCTCGCGGGTAGCTGGTGTAATCTTTTCGTGGACGTTAAAAGAGCTATTTCCTTTGGAATACCGAGAGAAGATGCATATTATATGGCATCAACAACCCCTGCCAACTATATGGGAATCAACAAAGGCCGCATAGAGGTAGGTTATGATGCCGACTTTATAGTAGTTACCAAGGACAACGAGCTTTTAAAAACCGTTATAGGCGGCAAAATTTTTAAGGAGTAAAATCTATACATTGTAATAAGACGTAATTCTCTGGTTAGAAATCCGCCTTATTATTCACATAATATGCGCAGTAAAGGTTTGTATGGGTTAAGCGATATGAAAATGGGACTTTTGTTCCCATTTTTCGCTTTTCTTTTATTCTATTTATTGACATTTTTTCCGAGTGTAGTATAATATTTTAAAAATACATTTACCACCTTTTTTCTCCTGTTTAAGATTAGGTTGAAATAACTGAGGAGGTCATTTTATGAAAAAATTGCTCTTATAGGCGGCTCAGCAGCATTTTACGAATTTCTTTCTTGCGCGTTTGACGGTGAGATCGTAAAATTTGCCGATATTGAGGATGCCGGTCGTGCGGCGCTCTCCGACACATATGAAGCTATATTCATTATAGCGGCACCGGGTGAGCTTATACCGATGCCTTCTCTTGAGGGGTTGAAGAATTATACAAAGCTATGTAACGCAGGACAAAAGGTTTATGCCGAGCTTTGCGACCTGCAGGATTCCTGCGGCGGAGTTCAGGATGCCGATCTTATCATCGCTGCGAATACCTACTCACATGAGGAGTTTGCCGTCAGCATGGGCAAGGAGCTCGATAAGATTGTAGATATGCTTTACTGCACCAACAATCTTCTTGGTTGCTTCACCCTGATAGCCGGAATGAAAAACCCCTGCACCGTTCACACAGACGTTGCCGAAAAAATGAGAAAAGGTCTTATCGACTTTCTTCTTAGCACCCAGATTACCGAGGAGGATAACCGTCTTTATGGTGGTTGGATGCGCGCCTACGATATGGAAAACGGTGAATATTATGGCGTTAATAAGGATCTCGGTTGGGGACCATACTGCGTTATGGGCGGCTGGATTATGGGATTTTTCCCGCTTCTTCTCCTTGCCGATACCGGAGCTCCCTCAATCTACGGGATTCAGGAATAAATTTAAATAAGAATTGGACACATCACTACGCAAATCGCGAAAATGATGTGTCCAAGTTGTTTTTGTCGATATGTATGAGTTTTCACAAAATCATACTCGATATGTTCTATTACGAGAACTCGATATATTGCCGCTTGCGGCAAATATATTGCTTCACAAACGGCAATTCGATATATAAAAAGACGGAAATCTTACGAAATCCGTCTTTTTTGTTTGTTGAATTATTTGCGCTCGGAATGATTTTTGATTAGGTAGATTTTCGGGGATATGAGTCGTTCTTGCGACCGAAGCAATAGTTCCCTATTGCGAGCTTGTCGGAAAGCGGCACATATCACCAAAAGATTTCATTCAAAAATTACTTGGAAGCCTCTTCGATTGCAACCGCAACAGCAACAGTCATACGAGCAACCGTTCCGGTAACTCTACCATAGGATTGTTACCTGCGCCGGATAATCGACGCAGAGTGAGTCTGCAAGCCCCGCTTGTAAGCGAGCCGAGGAAGATTGCTCCACGAGCGTTACACTATGTGTAACAAGGTGCGCAGCACCAAGCATCAAGCGAAGCGTAGAGGCGTGCGAGTTAGGAGTATGAGTCCCATCATCTCAACGCTTCAGGGGCTTTGTGAGAGCTTCAGAGCGGGGAGACTTTCTGAAAAGTCTTATAAGATAAGACTTAGGAAGCTTTTTAACCATAAAATCATATTCGCTGAACACATCGTTTGCGTATTTCCTGAAAACATTATAACGCGTTTTGATGTTTCCGTAAATGATGTGGCTAAAGAGTTTGCGAAAAAGTTGCAATATAAATATTACCAGAACTATTGAAAAAATGCCTTCATTATGATATTGTTCCCTCTCTCAGATTTCTCTGTCGACAATTCTCTAAATACTTGTTGCAGCCTTCCTCAAAAGTGAACGTTACACCTCTTGCCATTTTAAGCTTTTTCACCTTGAAAATCCTCCTTTAAAATAAAAAATATTGGACACATCACACGCAAAAATACGTTTATGATGTGTCCAACTTTTTTATTTATGATTTTCAACAATCAAGATTTTACAATGCTCAAATGAAACTCGATAAAGCCTCATAAAGCCTTGAAAATAAAGGAATTACTTGCTAGCTTCCTCAATCGCAACAGCCACAGCTACGGTCATACCAACCATGGGGTTGTTACCTGCGCCGATGAGACCCATCATTTCCACGTGGGCAGGCACCGACGACGAGCCGGCGAACTGCGCATCCCCGTGCATACGGCCGAGGGTGTCGGTCATGCCGTAGGAGGCAGGGCCGGCGGCCATGTTGACGGGATGCAGGGTACGGCCGGTACCGCCGCCCGAAGCAACCGAGAAGTAGT
>JAZSGE010000075.1:0-1856 GCA_045532575.1 Eubacteriales bacterium
TACGCAACGGCTACCCCCGCCTTCCGCAAGGCGCGTGAGCTGACCGACGGAAACATGGACACCCTGACGGTCGCCACCTGCCTCGCCGAGGATCCCTTGGCCTTTGTGCCCCCCACGCGCTGGCATTACGGCCTGAGCCACGACGTCCTCGCCGCCGTCTGCGAGGTCATCACGGGCAAGAAATTCCGCGAGTATGTACGCGATGCCATTTTCCTCCCCCTCGGAATGCACGAGTCCTACTACCATAACGAGGAGGTTCTTGACCGCGTTGCCGAAATGTACCGCTATGTCAACAGTGACGAGACCGACCTCGTCAAGCTGCAATCGACGGCAGAGAACGCGGCCGCCGGGCGGATCGTGAATGCCGGCAAGGCTGTCTCCCATGTCCACGGCCCCGAGTACGACAGCGGCGGCGCCGGCATCACCACCTCGGTCTCGGATTACTCAAAATTCGCCGCGGCCCTGGCCAACGGCGGCCTTGGGGCGAACGGCGAGCGCATCCTCTCGCCGGGCACCGTCGAGCTTTTGCGCACCGATCAGCTGACCGAGGCCCAGCGCGCCACCTTCTCCTGGCCTCAGCTCCGTGGGTACAGCTACGGCCTCGGCGTCCGTACACTCATCAACGTCGCCAAAAGCGGCACGACCGGGAGCCTTGGCGAATTCGGCTGGGGCGGCGCCGCCGGTGCCACCGTCCTCATCGACCCCGACCGCCGTGTCTCGCTCTTCTATACCCACCATATGCTGAATCCGCAGGAGGACTACTACCAGCCGCGCCTGCGCAACGTCCTCTACACCTGCCTTGGCCGCTGAGTAGGGAAGGTGCAACAAATCCGCCCTTTTTGTCTACATATCCGCTTGATAGCGCGCGCCGTCTCCCGTATAATAAAATCAGAACCCTTATAAAGGAGACATACTATGAAATACGTTGATTTTTTCGGAACTAAGGTATCCAAGCTGATCGTCGGGGATAACCCCTACAACGGCTGGTCGTATATCACCGATTGGATCCCCGGGGCAGAGATGCGTAATTTCTACACCGAGGCTCAGATCCTTTCGGATATGGAAAAGATGGAGGAGCTCGGCATCAATACCATGCTCCCCCTCGCGGACCCCTTCATGATCCGCGTTCTTCAGCACTATCGCGCAAACGGCGGTAAGATGAACTTCATCTTCCAGACCTACGGCGGTATGCTCACGAGCTTTGACGTGTCGCTCCGCCTGATGATGGAGGTCAATCCGATCGGCATCTACCTTTCGGGCACTGCCGTTGACGTCCGCCACGAGACGGGGCGCGATAACGAGACCAAGGATTTCCTCGCCGCCATCCGCAAGACCGGCGTGCGTGTCGGCCTTGGCACCCACCGCCCCGATGTCATCCGCGCCTCGGAGGAGGAGGGCTGGGATATCGACTTCTACATGGCCTGCATGTACAACGGTCGCCGTAACCGTGAGGGTCAGGAGAGCGGCTTTATCACCGGTAAGTCGAAGAGCGGTCTTACCTTCTGGCCCGAAGACCGCCCCATCATGCTCGAGACCCTGAAGACCGTCAAAAAGCCGATCATCGCCTTCAAGCTCTTCGCCGGTGGGCAGATGCTCGTCGGCCTTGACGAGGCCGCGCGCCGCGCGAAGATCCGCGAGACCTACGATACCGTCTTCGGCACCCTGAAGCCCGATGACTTCGGCGTCATGGGCGTCTTCCAGAAGCACCATGACCAGCTGACAGAGAACGTCTCGGTCTTCAACGAGTGGGCCAACGCCTGACGATAAAAAAGGAGCACCTAGTGCTCCTTTTTTTATATCTTTCCCCACCCCCTCCATGTCGCCAAGGCTCTGTCACTACAAGCCTTCTCTGGTGA
>JAZSGE010000113.1:0-8903 GCA_045532575.1 Eubacteriales bacterium
ACCGCTTGGCCTCCGACTTGGTCGAGACGCCCGAGGCTGCCGCCTGCATTGACGAGATCCTGCGGATCAACGGCATTGACGAGATGTTTATCGGCCTCAACGACCTCAGCCTTGGCTATGGCATGAGGTTTATGTTCGAGCTGCTGACCGATGGAACGGTGGAGAGGCTTTGCGAAAAATTCAAGGCGAAGGGGGTTCCTTACGGCTTTGGTGGCATTGCATCCCTGGGAAAGGGGCTTTTGCCATCGGAACGGGTGATCGCTGAGCATTACCGCCTTGGCTCGACCTGTGCGATACTTTCAAGGAGCTTTTGCAATACGAGCATTGTCACTGATCCCTTGGAGATCCGTACCGTGTTTGATGGCGGTCTGCGAGAGATCCGCAGCTGGGAAGAGCAATGCGAAGGCGGCGAGGTCGATCTCCTTGAAAACAGGCAGCAGGTCGAGAGGGCGATACATCAAATTCAAGAGCGCATGGGATAAGCGGTATGAGGTTACTTGTTACAGGGGCATGGGATTGTACGGAGGAGCAGATGGATGCTCTGAGATCCTTGGGACACACCGTCATATATATGCCAAGGGAAAGCGCGGCGTTGCCGTGCGCGTATGAGGAAGTGGAGGGTGTGATCTGCAATGGTCTATTCCTTTATCATCCCATCGAAAAATTCACAAGCCTCCAGTATATTCAGCTGACCAGTGCCGGCTTTGACCGTGTGCCGATGGAGTACATACAGGAGTGTGGCATCGAAATTCACAATGCGCGCGGGGTCTATAGCATTCCGATGGCAGAGTTTGCCCTTGGCGGTGTCTTACAGCTGTACAAGCAAGCGGCCTTTTTTGCCCAAAACCGAGTGGATCGGGTCTGGGACAAGCACCGTGGGCTGCTTGAGCTATACGGGAAGACGGTGTGTATTGTTGGTTGCGGAAGCGTCGGCACCGAATGCGCTAAGCGTTTTTCGGCGTTTGGCTGCAGGATCCTCGGTGTTGATCTACGGCCGACAGCCGGTGCACCGTATGACGATGTATGCTCGCTCTCGGCTTTTGACCAATGCCTTGGGCAGGCCGATATCGTTATACTCACTCTCCCCCTGACCGAGGATACGCGAGGTCTTATGAACGGCCCGCGCTTCCGGGCGATGAAGGAGGGGAGCGTGCTTGTCAACATTGCGCGCGGCGCCATTGTTGATGAAGAGGCACTGGAAATGGCGCTTGAGGAGAAGCTCATGGGGGCGGTGCTTGACGTATTTTGCGAAGAGCCGCTGCCCGAGGGGCATCCCTTGTGGAAAAAGGATAATGTGATCCTGACTCCTCACAACAGCTTTGTCGGTGACGGCAACGGGGAGCGCCTGTATCGGGTCATACGAACCAACTTAGAGGAGATGGGAAGACCGTGAACAAAAAAGATGTGATGCTGATAGTCAACTATTGGCATTTTGAAGAGGAAAAGGCAAGCAGCCGATACCGCTCTCTTGCCAATATTTTGTGTAAAGAGTATGATCTTGAGGTAGTAACATCGACCTTTTGCCATCTCCAAAAGAAGCAACGGGATGTTGCCTCCCTGCGGCTTGATGCGTTGCCCTACAAGATGACCCTGCAGTTTGAAAAGGGGTACAAAAAGAACATCAGCCTCCGCCGTATTGCCAGCTATCGGCAATTCGGGAAAAATGTGAAAAAATATCTCGCAACGAGAAAAAAGCCCGATCTTATCATTGTTTCGGTCCCGTCCTTGACTGTTGCCGATTGCGTCACCAAATACGCGAACAAGAACAACATTCCGGTGATCGTGGATATCCAGGATCTTTGGCCCGAGGCCTTCAAGATGGCGCTCTCGGTTCCCGTGGTGTCCGACCTCCTTTTCTATCCCATGATGAAGCAGGCCAACCGCATCTATGCCCGTGCCGATAGGATCATGGCGGTCTCGGACACCTATGTTGCGCGCGGTCTTTCGCATAACCGGAAGGACAGCGAGGGTCTCAGTATTTACATCGGGTCGGATTCGAATCTGATCAGTGAGAAGACTGAAGGTATCGAGATTGAAAAGGGCGAAGACGACTTCTGGATCGGTTATGTCGGTGCGCTTGGCCATTCCTATGACATCGATGGTGTCATCGCGGCCCTCAAGCAGCTGAAGGAGCGTGGCATCGAGAACATAAAATTCATAGTGATGGGGGAGGGGCCCTTGCGTGCACGCTTTGAACAGACGGCTGCCGAGAGCGGCGTTTGCGTAGAGTTCACCGGGCTTCTTGACTACGGTACGATGATGAAAACTCTGATGGCGTGTGATATCGCCGTCAACCCCATTGTCGGGACGTCGGTCTCGTCCATCATCAATAAGGTGGCCGACTACGCGGCCGCGAATGTTCCTGTCATCAATACGCAAAACAGTCCCGAGTACCGTCACCTGCTCGACGATTACGGTGCGGGCATCAATGTTGAAAACGGAAACATCGAGGCACTCGCCGATGCGATTGAGCGCCTCTATCGGGATCCCGAGGCAAGGGATGCGATGCGAAAGCGCGCCAAGGAGATGTACGCCGCCCGTTTTGACAGAGAAAAGAGCTATCCGAGAATTATTCCTATCATGGAACAGATGATGCTCACGGAGTGAGGAGGATTCCTTGTGGCCGACGAGCAGAGATCATGAGTGTAAGGGGAGAAAAGGTGTCAAGAGTACAAGTTCTCGTAACAACGATGCATCAGACAGGCTTTGATAAGTATGCCGAAATGAACCTTTCGACCGATGCCGTCATTGCCAATCAAACTGATTGCAATGCCTATGAGGAAACCGAGATTAATGGACATCGTGTGCAGCTTGTTTCCACGGAGTCCCGGGGCCTTAGCCGCAATCGCAATATCGCCTTGGCACATACATGGGGTGATGCGGAGTACATCCTTTTCGCTGACGATGACCTTGTGTTTAATGATGACTATGAAACGGCGATCCTTGATGAGTTTGCCGCTCACCCCGAGGCTGAGGCTATCAAATTTAATCTTCACGATCTTTCCGCAACGCGCAAGATCGCTATGAAGCGCATTGAGAAATTTGAGCGTGCTAAGCGTAGAACGATGTCGGCAAGTGGCGTATGTGGTCTTGCCGTGAGAAAAAATATTCTGAAAAAGCACGGCCTCTGCTTTCATGAGAATTTTGGAACTGGCACCGAGAATTTCTGCGGCGAGGATACGATCTTCCTGATGGAGATGTTCCGCAAAAAAATCTCCCTCTACCGTTCTCCTGTGGATATCGCTGGCATTGACCAGACCGAATCCACATGGTTTCAAGGACATAACGAGGAATATTTTGTTGTGGTGGGAAAGGTCTTTAAGACTGCATTCCCGCGATTAGCGCCTCTGTTGGCCATCCGGAGCGCGTATCGTTTTTCCAAAAGAGAAACCTGCAATCTGCGCTTTCTCCCCATTTTGAAATGCTATTGGAGGGGGATAAGAAGCCTATGAAGCGTCTCCTGATCCTCGCCAATAACCCTCTTTCGGACACCAACTCGAACGGACGAACACTCAAGAACTTCTTTGACCCATCCGATGCCGCCTCCCTCGCGCAGATCTTTATCAGCGGCAAGGACCCTGATTTTTCGGCCTGCGCACGCTTCTTCCGCGTCAGCGATGGGGAGGTCCTCCGCGCCTTCTTGAAGCGCCGGTCGGCAGGCCGCGTGCTCACGCTCGAGGATGCCGCGCCGACGGTCGGGGCAGCGCCTGCGGGAAAAGGGCGCCGCAAGACCCCCCTCACCCTCCTTCTCCGCGATTTTCTCTGGAGCCGTAAGCGCTGGCGCCGTGCCGCCGAGGCGTGGATCGACGACCTTGCTCCCGAGGCCGTCCTGCTTCAGGCGGGCGACAGCCCCTTTATGTACCGCTGGGCGTTGGACATTTCGAAAAAACGCGGCGTTCCCCTCGTCATCTACAACAGCGAGGATTATTACTTCAAGGACTACGATTTTACGCGAAGCCGCGGCCTTTCCCATCTTGTTTACCCCCTCTTTCGCCGTCGGCTGAAGCGCGCGGTGCGCGAGGCCGTTGCCCACGCCGCGACCTCGATCTATATCAGCGAGGACCTTGCGGCGACCTATGAGAAGGAATTTGACGCCCCCTCGGAGTACATCTACACCGCTACGGCGCTGGCGCCGGCGACGGACAACACCACCGAGGGCGTCTTCTCTTATCTCGGCAACCTCGGCATTGACCGCCATAAGAGCCTGATCAAGATCGCCGAGGCTCTCTCCCATATTGACCCCACCTACAAGCTCGATGTGTACGGCAAGCTCCCGGACGAGAAGGTGGCCGCCGACCTTGAGGCCTGCCCGGCGATCTCGTACCGCGGACTTGTCGATTATACGACCGTCTGCCGCGTGATGCGGGAAAGCACGCTTCTTTTTCACGCCGAGTCCTTCGAGGACTTTTATCGCAAGGATATCCGCCACGGGTTTTCCACAAAGATCGCCGATAGCCTTGCGAGCGGCTCCTGCTTTGTGATCTTTGCACCGGCGGAGCTTTCCTGTACCAAGTATCTGGCGGAAAACGGCTGCGCCTGTGTCATCACCGAGGAGAGTGACCTTGAGCCTAAGCTCCGTGAGGTGATCGAGAGTGCCGCCCTTCGGACGTCGCTCATCGAGAGGGCGAAACAGGTGGCCGAGAAAAACCATAACGCCGAAAAGAACCGCGCCAAAATGGCGCGCATCCTGAACGAAATCTGAAACTACGGAGTGAGCCATGAAGGTATTGCAGGTTAATTGCGTGTACCGCAAGGGGAGCACGGGGAAGATCGTATACGATATCCATACCGAGCTTGAAAGGCAGGGCATCGAGTCGGTCGTTTGCTACGGCCGCGGTGAGAAGGTACGCGAGTCCCATGTCTACAAGACCTGCCCCGAATGGTATTCAAAGCTCAACAACCTTCTTTCCCGCGTCACGGGACTGATGTACGGCGGTTGCGTCTTTTCGACGGCGAGGCTCATTCGCATCATCAAAAAGGAAAAGCCCGACGTCGTCCATCTGCATTGCATCAATGGGTATTTCGTCAATATCTACCGTCTTGTCGGATGGCTGAAAAAAAGCGGGATCAAAACCGTCCTTACCCTTCACGCTGAATTTATGCATACCGCCAACTGCGGCCACGCCTATGAGTGTGAGAAATGGAAGACGGGCTGCGGCAACTGCCCTCGTCTTCGTCAGGAAACAAAGAGTCTGTTCTTTGACCGCACGCATGCTTCGTGGAAGAAAATGAAAAAAGCCTTCGACGGCTTTGACGATGCTTTGACCGTCACCTCGGTCTCGCCGTGGCTGATGGCGCGTGCCGAGGCCTCTCCCATTCTTTCGGGAAAGAAGCACACCGTTGTCCTGAATGGCCTGGATGCCAATGTGTTTGCCTATCGCCTGGCCGATACCCTCCGTGCCGAGCTCGGCCTTGCAGAGAAGAAGGTGGTCTTCCATGCGACTCCCTCCTTTACGCTTGACCCCTTGCACATCAAGGGCGGCTATTATGTCAATGAGCTGGCGAAGCGTCTTGCGGAGGATAATGTAACGGTGGTTGTCGCCGGACCATATGCCGAGGGCATCGCCGTTGCCGATAACGTGACCCTTCTCGGCCGAGTCACCGATCAGGAGAAGCTCGCTTCTCTCTATTCGATGGCCGACGTTACGCTCCTTACCAGTAAGCGTGAGACCTTCTCGATGGTGACCGCCGAGAGCCTGGCTTGTGGCACCCCCGTCGTCGGCTTCCGTGCCGGCGGCCCCGAGGCTATTGCTCTTCCCGAATATTCCTGCTTTGTGGAATACGGAGATCTCGCGGCGCTCGAGGAGGCAGTGGATGAGATGCTTGCCCAAAGTCACGATGATTCTACCATCGCAAGGGCTGCTATTAAAAAGTACGGCAAGGCTGAAATGGTACGTTGGTATATCGAAATTTACGAAGGAAGAAAATGAACTACAGAGCCTATTCTTTAGAAAGGAGGACGTATGGAAATTTCTAAGCAATCGTCCCGGATTCCTGCAATATCTCCGTTTGTTCTATACATCATCCTGACGATGGTGATCTATATTCTCCCTTCTGCAGGTCTGAGGTTGCCCTACATCCCGGTAGCGTTACTGATGCTGGTTTCCTTGCCCTTGATCATGCTCAGGGGCTCGGATTTTATGATGTACGGCGTAATACTGATTGCTACTACGGTATTTATGTTCGTGGGGCAATTTCGTGGACAATTGGTCGATAGTCTTAACGAGGCCGTTCGGAATGTGCGTTATTTTCTTCCCTTTCTTTGGATGGCCTTTGCTGTGCGCTATTGCAATAAAAAGCAGCGTATTGCTATCCTGCTTGGTTTTTTGGCTGTTGTACTCTTGGTCTTTTTAAACACGCTCAAGGCTTTGGCCGAGGACCCTTGGATAGCTCGCACGCTGGCTCAGGACAAGAGTACTAGCTCCGATGAGATTAATGCATACCGCTTGAAAAACGTTGGGGGCTATTCTTTTGCTTATATGATGGGGATTGTCACGATCGCCGCTGGTTGGGGCGCCATTAAGCTGCGTGGGCTGTTTCCTCGTATTATGTGCTTTCTTGCAATCCTATGGTGCTATGACTATATCATTCAGACGATGTACACAACGCTTCTGATCATGACTACGCTGGGGCTTTTGTTATTGATTTTTTTTAGCACGAAAAATAACCTTGTCCGCTTTGCATGGTTGATTGGCTTTGGTGTTTTGGCTCTTGCTTTACCCGCAATCTCGCTGTGGCTAAGCGAGGTGTTTGAGGGCTCGCTACTTTCTCAGAAATTCATGAGCATTTACGCTACCCTTTTGGGTGAGGGCGTTGACTCCCTCGGCTCACGCCCGGGGTTGATTAGAAACGCCATTGAAAGTTGGAAGGCTCATCCTCTTTTTGGGGCATCAGCAGCCAGCAATGCTCATTCGCTTCTGTTTTCATTGTTGGAAACGGGAGGCTTGTTTTCTCTATCCATGTGGGCTCTTTCCTATGGTTGCTTTTGGCATTACACCCACAGGCAGTTGAAGAGCTATGACTGCGAAACCAAATTCTTTCACATTGTTATGATTTATTTCTCACTGATTTCGATCTTTAACAGTACTGCCTATACCTTTGATGTTACCATCGCAGCTTTTTTCATCGCGCCCCTTCTTTGCTCCCTATCTGAAGCGAAAAGGTAAAAGATACAGGTTGTTTCTGCAGAAATTCAAATACCGTCGGCTGAATAAATTTGAGGTGAAAAAATGGAAAAATGGAAAACGGACGTAGCAGTACTCTGCATTTTCTTTGCCCGTCCTGAGCAGTTTAAGCAGTCCTTCGAAACCGTAAGACGTGCCCGCCCTCGCACGCTCCTTCTGTGGCAGGACGGCCCGCGCAAAGGCCGCCCCGACGATGTGGAGAACATTAAAAAATGCCGCGAGATCGCAGACAATATCGATTGGGAATGTGAAGTGCACCGCAAGTATCATGAGGAGAATATGGGCTGTGATCCCTCCACGCATCTTTCGCACAAGTGGGCGTTCTCTATAGTAGATAAATGCATTATTCTCGAGGATGATGTTGTCCCCTCTGATGCCTTCTTCCTTTTTTGCAAGGAGCTTCTTGATAAGTATGAGAACGATACCCGTATCGACCGCATCTGCGGCCAGACGCTTTACGGCGGCATCCCCGATGACCGCTACAGTTATTTCTTCGGTCGCTCCGGCTCATCGATCGGTTGGGCCTCTTGGCGTCGCGTAGCCGAAAGTTGGGAAAGCGATTATGCCTTCTTGCACGATCCCTATTATCTTAATCTTGCCAAGCACCGCTTCGGTCATAGGCGTTTTAAAAAAAGCCTTGCGATCGCCAAACGCCGCGAGGCGGAAGGGAAGGCCTATTGGGAGCATATCGTGGGCTTTCGCACTACACTGCAATCCGGTCTTGTGATTTATCCTACCGTCAATATGATTGGAAATGTAGGCGTTTCCGCAAATGCCACTCATGCCCCCGACAATATCGCTGAGCTCCCTAGGGAAATCCAGGCGGTTTTTCTCACCAAGGCCGAAAACATTGAGTTCCCGCTGAAGCATCCCCCGTACGTGATTGAGGATTATCATTACTTCTACAAGGTGATGGAGTATGTCGAGCCAAGGCTGAAAAGAAAATTGAAACGCAAGGTTGAGCATGCTTTCCGCAAATTGATGATCAAAATGAAAAGGGTATTTAAAAAATAAATGAAGTATTTGGTTATCGGTGACTCTAATTCGATGCACATCTTCAATTTCGTGAAGAATTTTCTTTTGCCCAAGGGCTATGAGGTGCACTTGCTCTCGCTGTCTACGCAGCCCATCAAGGAGTCCTTCCGAGGCTTTTACCGCGACAACGGTGTAACCGTTCATTCGGTGGCCGAGCGCGGCTATAAGGGGTTGGACAAAACCTCCCGACCCTACCGTCTTTTAAATCTGTGGCGCAAGCTCTGCTTGATGAAAGAGCTGAAAGAGATCGACGTGTGCCATGTCCAGTCGGTCTACAAGACCGCCATGGTGATGGTTCTGCAAAACAGAAAAAAGATCAAGCGTCTCATCCTCTCCTATTGGGGCGGGGATGTGGAGGATATCACTCCCGGCGTGCTATCATTGCGTGAAAAATGCTTCAAGCATGCCGACGCCATCACTGTTACTGTCAAGCAGACGCTTCTGGATTTTCAGCGCATTCACGGTCACGCCTATGACGATAAGCTGATGATCTCACGCTTTGCTACAGAAGCCTTGGATTGCATCAAGGGCCTCTCCGAGACTACCACTCGCGAGGCCTGCCGTGCCGAGTACGGTGTGCCACGGGGAAAAATTCTCATCACCTGTGGCTACAGCGCATATGCCGAGCAGCATCAGGATACTTGTCTGGAGGCCATCAAGAAGTCGGAGGCCAAGCGGTCTTAG
>JAZSGE010000065.1:0-6616 GCA_045532575.1 Eubacteriales bacterium
AATCAAAACGAACCGTCTTCGCGTATTCTAATTTTGTTCTGTGGTAGGGACACACTCCCTCAGTCGCGTCCCGCGACAGCTCCCTCTGCACAAGGGAGCCTACCGTGGGGCAGCTTTGACACCCCAAAAAGAAACCGCCCGTGGGCGGTTTCTTTTTTGATAAAGCCACGGTGTGGCTTTTTATCGAAGCGAAGACCTCGGCGCAAGGCGCTCGCGGCGCAATCTGTGATTGCAACGCACAACAACTATGCGGCAGGACAGGGCAAAAAGGGGGACCGCAACGCGGTGGAAGGAGCCCTCGGCAGCTGCCCTTGCGAAGACCTTCGCCTCCCCTAACAAAAAAATCCCGATACCGTCCACATTGTGGAGGATATCGGGATTTTTGTATATCTTACTTTACTTTTTCTTCGTGAGGAGGTGCGAGATGGCCACGATCACGCTGCCGGGGGCGGCGAGGAGGAAGAGGGGCCAGAGGTTCCTCTCGAGGAAGCCGATATAAAGGGCGAGAAGGATCGAGAAGAGGAGGAGGGCCGAGAGGAGATAATTGCGGTGGCGCTGCCCCCACAGCGAATTGAAGACGATCAGCACGATGAGGGCGGCAGGCAGGACATAGATGAACAGCTGCCAGAGGAACAGACCGAAGGTCGCAAGGATCGCGAAGGCGACCGTCGCGGCGGCAAAGACACCGAAGAAGGAGAGGAGCGTGATCCCGAGCCGCCGGGTGCTTTTGGCATCACGGGGGGGTGGGGGAGCCTCCTCCCCGTCGTGAGACGAAAGGATCCAATCGACGCTCACGCCGAAGATGCGGGAAAGCTCAAGGAGCACGTAGGCATCGGGCACCGCCTCGCCGCGCTCCCACTTTGAGATCGCCTTATCCGAATAGCTGAGGGCCTCCCCAAGCTCGAGCTGGGTCAGCTTGCGCGAGGTGCGCAGAGCGGCAATGTTCTTCGCCGTGATCTCGGGCAGAGTCCTGCGCGGATCGGCCGCCGCTTCCTCGGTGGCGGGGAGGAGCTCCTCGCTCTCCTTCGCGGTATTTGACTCGTTCATGGAGGGCCTCCTTTCGTTGTTTTCACAAAAAGTATACCACAAGCGGACGGCAAAGTCAAGATTTTACTTTCGCCTATCCTCTTGACAAAGCTACTTTTCTATATTATAATTTTTTAGATAATAAAAAATGGTGCGCCCACGCGTGCCCGGAGGTATATGCTATGAAATGGATGTCTTTAAATGATCTGCGCGAGGCCTTCCTCTCCTTTTTCGAGGGGCACGGCCACCTGCGCCTGCCGAGCTATTCGCTGGTGCCGAACGGCGATAAATCGCTGCTTCTCATCAACTCGGGCATGGCCCCGATGAAGAAGTTCTTCACGGGTGAGGTCACCCCCCCCTCTCCCCGTGTCGCCACCTGTCAGAAGTGCATCCGTACGCCCGACCTTGACCGTGTCGGTCATACGGCGCGCCACGGCACCTTCTTTGAAATGCTCGGGAACTTCTCGTTTGGCGACTATTTCAAGGAGGAGGCCATCGCCTTTGCGTGGGAGTTCCTGACCGGCCGCCTTGAGATCCCCGCGGAGCTCCTCTGGCCCTCGATCTACGAGAATGACGAGGAGGCCTACACCATCTGGACGGAAAAGATCGGCGTTCCCGCCTCCCGTGTCGTCCGCCTCGGCAAGGCCGACAACTTCTGGGAGCACGGCCAGGGTCCCTGCGGCCCCTGCTCCGAGATCTACTTTGACCGCGGTGAGAAGTACGGGTGCGGCTCGCCCGACTGCCGCCCGGGCTGTGACTGCGATCGCTATATGGAGATCTGGAACAACGTCTTCTCGCAGTACAATAACGACGGCGCCGGCAACTACACCGAGCTCAGCCAGAAGAATATCGACACCGGCATGGGCCTTGAGCGCCTCGCCTGTGTCCTTCAGGGGGTCGATAACCTCTTTGAGGTCGACACCGTCCGCCGTGTGCTCGATGCCGTCTGCGCCATCGCCGGCAAGACCTACGGTGAGAACGCCACCGCCGATATCTCGATCCGTGTCGTGACCGATCACATCCGCTCGGCCACCTTCATGATCGGTGACGGGGTCATCCCCTCGAATGAGGGGCGCGGCTATGTTCTGCGCCGCATCCTCCGCCGTGCCTCGCGCCACGGCAAGCTCCTCGGCATCGACCGTCTCTTCCTCCCCGAGCTTTCAGAGATCGCCATCGCCGAGAGCGAGGGCGCCTATCCCGAGCTCCGCGAGAAGCACGACTACATCCTCCGCGTGATCGCCAAGGAGGAGGAGCGCTTCCATGCGACCCTTGACGGCGGGCTTCTTATGCTCTCCGAGGTCATCGAGGCCACCCTCGCCGCCGGAGCCAACGAGCTCGCGGGCGCCGATGCCTTCAAGCTGTACGATACCTATGGCTTCCCGATCGACCTGACGCGTGAGATCGCCGCCGAGCGCGGCCTTGCGCTGGACGAAGAGGGCTTTACCGCGCTCATGAACGAGCAGCGCGCCCGTGCCCGCGCCGCGCGCGGCGCCACCGAGGGCTGGAGCGATACCACCGCCCTGCCGGCGGGCATCACCCCGACCGCCTTTGTCGGCTACACCGAGGCGACCGCCGTGGCCCGTGTCCTCGCCATCCTTGCCGACGGCGAGGCGATCACCGAGCTCACCGAGGGCGACGCCACCGTCGTCCTTGATACGACCCCCTTCTACGGGGAGGGCGGCGGCCAGGTGGGCGATGTCGGTACCATCACCGCCGAGGGGCTCTCGCTCACCGTCCGCGATACCAAAAAGCACGAGGGCATCTACCTCCATGAGGTCACGCTGGAGGAGGGCACGCTCCGTGTCGGTGACACCGTGACCGCCACGATCGACAAGGCGCGCCGCACCGCCATCCGCCGTAACCACTCGGCCTGCCACCTGCTCCAGGCCGCGCTCCGCACGGTGCTCGGCAAGCACGTCGAGCAGGCGGGCTCCTACGTTGACGAAAACGAGCTCCGCTTTGACTTCACCCACTTCGCGGCCATGACCGAGGAGGAGCGCCGCACCGTTGAGGCGGCCGTCAACCGTGCCATCCTCGCCGCCGAGAGCGCCGAAACGATCGAGACCGATCAGAAGACCGCCCAGGCGATGGGCGCCATGGCCCTCTTCTCCGAGAAGTACGGCGCGACCGTCCGCGTTGTGAGGATCGGCTCGACCTCGACCGAGCTCTGCGGCGGCACCCACGTCGCCAGCACCGGTGAGATCGGCCTCTTCCGCATCGTGTCCGAGAGCTCGGTCGCCGCAGGCGTGCGCCGCATCACCGCCGTCACGGGCGAGAACGTCCTCCGCCTCCTCGACGGCCGCGAGGCTCTGCTTGCCGCCGCCGCCGATATGCTGAAGGCTCCTACCTTTACCGACGTGCCCCACCGCGCCGAGCAGATGAACGCCGACCTCAAGGAGGCACGCCGCAAGCTCGAGAGCGCCGAGGCCCGTCTCTCCGAGGCGCGCCTTGCCTCGATGATCGCCGAGGCGAAGACGGTCGGTGCCGTCCGCCTGCTCACCGCCCGGCTGGATGCGACCCCCGATGCCGCCCGTACCCTCTGCGACACCGTCAAGGAGAAGCACCCCGATATGGTGGCCGTCTTCGCCGCTGTTGTCGGTGAGAAGCTGACCTTCGTCACCTGCTGCGGTGCCGCCGCCGTCAAGGCGGGCGCCCACGCAGGGAAGATCGCCTCTGCCGTTGCCGCCATCACCGGCGGTAAGGGCGGCGGCCGTCCCGACAGCGCGATGGCCGGCGGTAAGGATCTTTCCAAGATCGACGAGGCCCTTGCCTCGGTGGAAGGCCTTCTGTAAACAAAACCAAGCAAAAGCCTTCGCGTTCCGGGGAGGCTTTTCTCATGAGCCGAGGGCGCGTGGCGCCTGCGGTCAGAAAATCATACGAAGGAGAATTCCGGATGGAGTACGATATCAGCATCATCGGCGCCGGGCCGGGAGGCATTTTTGCGGCCTACGAGCTGATGCAACGAAGGCCGGGACTGCGGGTGGCCGTCTTTGAGGCGGGACACCCCTTGGAGAAGCGCCGTTGCCCGATCGACGGCGAGAAGGTCAAGACCTGCATCGGCTGCAAGAGCTGCTCGATCATGAGCGGCTTTGGCGGCGCCGGCGCGTTTTCCGACGGCAAGTACAATATCACCAACGATTTCGGCGGAGCGCTTTATGAGTACATCGGCAAAAAAGAGGCGCTTGACCTGATGCACTACGTCGATGAGATCAATATGCGCTACGGGGGCGAGGGCTGTAAGCTGTACAGCACCGCCGGCACGCGCTTCAAGACCCTCTGCATCCAGAACGATCTCCACCTTCTCGATGCCTCGGTACGCCACCTCGGCACCGACATCAATTACGTCGTCCTTGAGAACCTCTATGCCTACCTCAAGGACAAGGTGGAGTTCTTCTTCGATACGCCCGTCGATGCCGTCAAGATCATTCCGGGCGGCTACGCTCTCCGCTGTGGGGAGGCCACCTACTCCTCCGAGCGGTGCATCATCTCGGTCGGTCGGAGCGGGAGCAAATGGATGGAGCGGGTCTGCCGCAGCCTCGATATCCCGACACGCTCCAACCGTGTCGATATCGGTGTCCGCGTTGAGCTCCCGGCGGCCGTCTTCGCCCATCTGACGGACGAGCTGTACGAGAGCAAGATCGTCTACCGCACCGAGAAGTACGGCGATAAGGTCCGCACCTTCTGCATGAACCCCCGGGGCGCCGTGGTCAACGAGAACACCAACGGCATCATCACGGTCAACGGCCACAGCTACGAGGACCCCGCCAAGCAGACCGAGAACACCAACTTCGCCCTCCTCGTCTCACAGCATTTCTCCGAGCCCTTCCGCGATTCCAACGGCTACGGCGAGTCGATCGCACGGCTCAGCAATATGCTGGGCGGTGGCGTGATCGTACAGCGCTTCGGCGATCTGATCCGCGGTCGCCGCTCGACCCCCGGCCGCATTGAGGATGCCTTCATCACGCCGACCCTGCAGGCGACCCCCGGCGATCTCAGCCTGGTCCTGCCAAAGCGCCTGCTCGACGGCATCATCGAGATGATCTACGCCCTCGATAAGGTGGCCCCCGGCACCGCCAATGACGACACCCTGCTTTACGGTGTCGAGGTCAAGTTCTACAATATGGAGGTCAAGGTCAACGAGCGCCTCGAAAGCTGCTTCCCCGGCCTCTACATCATCGGCGACGGTAGCGGCATCACGCATTCGCTGTCCCCCGCCTCCGCGAGCGGTGTCCACGTGGCGCGTGACATCGCCGCACAGCTGCAGTAAAGGAGAAGAGCATGAATTTTCTTGAAGAGAGGATCCTGAAGGACGGCGTTGTAAAATCGGGCAACATCCTGAAGGTGGACAGCTTTCTGAACCACCAGATGGACGTCGCCCTTATCGAGGAGATCGGCCGTGAATTCCATCGCCGCTTCGCAGGGAGACCTGTGACCAAGGTCCTGACCATCGAGGCCTCGGGCATCGGCATTGCGGCCTTTGTCGCGAAGGAGTTCGGCGTTCCCATGGTGTTTGCCAAAAAGTCGAGATCCATCAACATCGACGGCGAGATGTTTGTCGCCGAGGTCGAGTCCTTCACGCACCGCAACAAAAATCAGGTCGTTGTCTCGCGGCGCTTTTTGCATGAGGGCGAGCACGTCCTGATCATCGACGACTTCCTCGCCAACGGCTGTGCCCTGCAGGGCCTGATCTCGATCGTCGAGTCGGCCGGCGCCGTTGTCGAGGGGTGCGGCATCGTCATCGAGAAGGGCTTTCAGTACGGCGGCCGCGCCGTCCGGAATATGGGCTACCCTGTCGAATCCCTGGCCATCGTCGATGCGATGGACGCCGAGACCGGCACGATCGTCTTCCGCGAGCAGGGCAAAAAGTAAGCCCTTCTCCGCAAAAAAACAATATCGGCGTAAACAAAACCAAACAAAATAGACCGTCCCTCGGGACGGTCTATTTTCATCGGTTCCAATATTTTCTGTCAAGCGTGCGATATTGCACCGCCTCGGCGATATGGGCGGCGGTGATGACCTCGCTCCCCTCAAGGTCGGCGATCGTGCGTGCAATGCGCAGGATCTTGTCGTGCCCGCGGGCCGACAGCCCCAGCCGCTCAAAGGCCGCGCGGAGCATGGAGGCGGCCCCCTCGTCAAGCCGGCAGTCGCGTCCGACCTCCTCGGGGGTGAGGCGCGCGTTCGGGCGGGGGGAGCGCTCGGCGGAGCGGCGCCGTGCCGCCGCCACACGCTCGCGGATCGGGGCACTCGGCTCGCCCGTGCTCCGCGCCGTCAGCTCGTCAAACGAGATCGAGGGCACCTCCACCTGAATATCGAGGCGGTCAAGCAGCGGCCCCGAAATGCGCGAAAGGTACCGCCGCACGTCCTCGGGACGACAGGTACAGGTGTGGGTCTTATCCCCGAAGTAGCCGCAGCGGCAGGAAGTCGGAGGCCAAGCGGTCTTAGGAAGACAATACTCAGGAACAACTCCTTGGCTCCCAGAACGACATGGCTACGATCCGACTCCCCGAAATGCGCGAAAGGTACCGCCGCACGTCCTCGGGACGACAGGTACAGGTGTGGGTCTTATCCCCGAAGTAGCCGCAGCGGCAGG
>JAZSGE010000110.1:0-9559 GCA_045532575.1 Eubacteriales bacterium
CTTGGCCTCCGACTTAGCCCCTCGATACTGCAGACCTTTCTGTTTACAACGCGCTTGAAAAGGTAGATCTCAAGATAGAGGATCCCCTCTGCCAGAGATATTCCTGCCTTAAGTTCGGCAACATCTCGGTTCATAAGAGCCCTGTGAATATGCGCATCCGTCTCTTCTATTGCGGAATGAGAGCGCTCAATTTCCTCGCAGACCTTACTAACTACCTTATGCTTGAAATGGGACAGCCGATGCACGCGTTCGACTCGAGAAAGGTCGAAAAGATCCGTATCAAGCGCTTCGATAATCCCTTTACCTTCAAGACGCTCGACGGCGTAGATCGCGCTATCGATGAGAACACGCTTATGATCTGCAACGGCGACACCCCCGTCGCTATCGCGGGCATTATGGGCGGACTTGACTCCGAGATCGTTGAGGACACCTCGACGCTCACTCTCGAATCGGCTACCTTTGACGCCGCTTCGATCCGTAAGTCCACCGTTCGTCTTTCTCACAGAACCGACGCTTCGATGCGTTACGAGAAGAGCCTTGACCCCGAGATGACCACCGTTGCGGTTGCAAGATTCGTAAAGCTTCTTACAGATATCGACTCGGAGGCAGAGGTCGTTTCGGCACTCACCGACGAAAGAGCGTTTGAATATCCTCACGTTAAGCTCAATTTCAACAAGGCGTTCGTTGATAGATATACGGGAATCGAGATCGCAAACGATACTATCGTAAAGACTCTCCGCTCGCTCGGCTTCGGCGTTGAGCTTGCAGACGACGAGTTTACCGTTGACGTTCCCTCGTGGAGAGCTACAAAGGACGTTACAATCAAGGCGGACATCATCGAGGAGATCACCCGTATCTACGGCTATGATAACTTCGATGTTCACACTGCGTCCGCACCCCTCTATCCCGTAAGAGCCGCTCAGGAAAAGACCGATGAGGATCGTATCAAGGATACCCTCGTAAAGAGATATTCCATGCACGAGCTCCACTCGTACATCTGGGCTTACTACGATGAATACAAGGCACTCGGAATCGAGATTGAGCCGAACGTTGAGCTCATCAACGCGACCAACCCCAACATCAAGACTCTCCGTAAGTCGATCGTTCCTACTCAGCTTTGCCAGGTCAAGTACAACACCGCATACGATACAGATTTTGCGGTATTCGAGATCGGCAGAGTGGTTGAAGGACTTCGCGAGGACGGTCTCTGCGACGAGCACAAGAAGCTCGCGATAACTCTTTACAGTAAGACAAAGGATACAGAGGCTATCTACTTTGAGCTTCGCGATATTCTCGCGGTTCTCGCCGACGACATCAAGCACGAGGCGCTTTCTTTCGAAAAGGTCGAGGCAACACATTCCTACCAGCATCCGAAGAATCTCTATAAGATAATTTGTGCCGGAAGAGTGCTCGGCGAGATAGGAATCGTCAATGCGTCTGTCGCAAAGAAGATCGATAAAAAGGCGAATATTGTCTACGCTGAGATAGATATTGAGGAATTTGCGAAGATCGGCAACGCAAGCATTCGCTATGAAGAGCCCTCGAAATTCCCCGAGATAGAGATCGACCTTACGTTCGTTTCGAACACCTTCGCGCCCATCAGAGACGCAATAAATGCGGCAAACTGCGCGCTTATCAAGAGCGTTGCCGTCGTTGATACCTACGCCGATGAAAGCGGCAAATCCATCACCGTAAGAATTTTGTTCTCTCATCCCGAAAGAACGCTCACCAAGGAAGAGGTAAACGCTGTCGCGGGCGACATCGTTAAAGCTCTTTCCGAGCAGGGAATCAATATGAAAACAGAATAAATAAAATAAAAAGTCCGACTTTCTTAGGCGTGATACTCTTAACGGAGTATCACGCCAACTCTATTCGCCTGCGGCGAGTGATATGGCTTCGCAGTGTTATTCGGCTTACGCCGAGTGATATTCGCTACGCGAGCTTTTAGGCGAATAGAATATCACTGAAGCCGCAAGGCTTCAATATCACGATTGCGATAGCAAGCATATCACTCTTTGTGAGAGCAAAGAATATCACTAAAAGCAGAAAAAGAGAGAGCAAAGCGGTTTTTCTTTCCGCATTGTTCTCTCTTTATGTTTTTATCACAAGTTTCGCATTTGTTTAACAAATGTATCGGGCTATGCCCATACCCCTATTATAAATTCTCCGATAAGGACATCACGCCTACCGGAGCCGTCCTTTTTACTTTGATTTTCAGATGCCGTAACGCGCAAAATACTCGACAACATCAGTGCCCTTACCGCTCATGCGCGATTCCTTGGCGGCAAAAACGATCCTATGGTCTTACAGGAGGATGGTCGCGGCAGCGCTCAGGATCCCCCGGGGCGCATACTTTCCGATGAAGCGGTGGCGCAAGCCGAAGGCAACCCATACGGTGGGAGAGTAGAACGTGCCAAACAGAGCGCGATCAGCAACGCGCTGCCCCAAAGGAACAGAACGAAGATACGGTCGAAATACGCCGGCGTTTTTGTTTTTTAGCGCAACGTCACCCCGGTTTCGTTACTCCATCCGCTTTTCGATCATCCCGTAAAGATCGGGGCGGCGCTCGCACATGTAATACTCGTAGGGGGCACCGTAGGAGTTGCAGGAAAGGTAGCGGCGACGCTGGGGGTCGTTAAAATCAATGTCTGCCACGGCATAGCCCTTCCCTTCACCGCTGTCAAGGAGCGCATCCATCCCGGGCGCGGTGATCAGGGTCGCCTCACGCGAGGTAAAGGCGGAGGCGAGCCAGACGCCGTTTTCGCGTGCGCGGGTAATGGCGCGCTCAATGTGCGAGCCGTGCGTCGGGGCGCAGACAAGCTCCGCCCCCTGCATAGCAAGCAGGCGGATTGACTCGGGGAAATACTGGTCCCAGCAGATCTGGATCGCGATCCTGGCAAAATCGGTGTCAAAGACACAAAGCTCGTCACCGGGGCGAAGCCCCCCCTCGATCTCACCGATAGTCAGATGGCTCTTGCGGTAGATGCCCGCGATCCTGCCCTCACGGTCAATAAGAAGCCCCGTGTTGTACGTCAGCCCCTCGCCATCCAGCTCATGAACCGAGCAGGTGATATAGGTATGATATTTTTTCGCCCGCTCGCAAAGGGCATTGACAGCGGGATCGCTCCCGTCAAGGCGGTTGGGATTTCCGTAATAGTGACCGCTGGGGGTACGCGTTTGAAACACGTTCTCGGTCAGAACGATCATATCGGGGTGCTCGGCCTCGGCTACCAGGTCGATCGAGGCAAGCGTGTCATGCACCGACTCCTCGTAGCTGCGGTGCCATACCGCTCCCGGCTCCTTGGTTACAAAGCTGGAAAGCGCCGCGATCCTCGCCATACGGCTTTGATATCCGCCCGCATCGCAAAGCCGCATATCCTTCATGGAAAAGCTTCCCTCTCCCGCGGAGGTGATCAGCACCTCAATGTCAACCGAGGTCGTATCTGCGGGCGAAACCACACGCCGCCCCTCCATAAAGTAGCCCTTGGCAAGCTCACGGCCGTCGGCACCATAGAATATATAAAGGAGTCTGTAAGCAAGCCCCCGAGACTCTACCGTGGAGCTCAGGGCATAAAAGCGATCGCCCGTGGCGGCCATGCGGTACCGGGCAACCACAACGGTATAGCGTTCCTCCTTAATTTCGACCGAAAGGTCGGTATCCGCCATCTCTATTACCACATCACGGTCGGTATAGGGCATCGCGATACGCCATTCGTTTTGCATAGCAATTCCTCCCGAATCAGATAGTATTATTTTCGTTGTGTAACAGCCAACAGAACGTGCGCCTTGTCAAAAAAGCACCTTTGCTTCCACTATTTCACCCGATAGGACGGAAAAAGTCTTTGCAGAAAAGTAGTCTTTTTATCGGCTCATGTGAATTCGTGTGTTGCGAATACAAAAAGGGGGCGAGGCGCGCCCCTTTGGAAAGACAGCTGTTTTCATCACACCTTTGGATCTCGTCGGAAGCGAGGTGAAAATGAGCATCAAAATTCGTTCAGGCAACGCGTGGAAGCGCGCAAAGCTCCACCTTGCAGACGCAATCGCAATTGGATCTTTTGTAGATCTTTTGCAAACCCGGAAGATAAAAATCCCTTTCAGCCTTCAAACAGTCTTCACGGCAACGGCGCCGCCCTGCATAGCCAGTGCGGCGGCGACCGCCTCCTCCTCACTGTCAAAGACGCCGAAGACGGTCGGTCCGCTTCCGCTCATCAGAACGGCACGGGCGCCAAGCGCCTGCAACGCCTCGCGATTCTTGGCGGCGCCGGGGCAGGTGGGGAGAACAGCATCCTCAAATATGTTGTAAAGTCTTTTTGTCACCTCATCGAGGTTCTTGGCCTTAAGTGCGTCGATCATCCCCAAAAGATCGCCGTGCTCCTCCCCGGTGGCAAAGCCGCTGTACCGCCCGTCAAGAGCGGCAAAGGCCTGCGGCGTCGAGACCCGCTCGGGGGCGGGAGCGATCACAAGCGGGAGCGTCGGGCACGGGGGGAGGACCTGCATCACCTCGCCGCGCCCCTCGCAAAGGCGCGTATGACCGAGGAGGCAGAAGGGGACGTCCGAGCCGAGCGCCGCCGCAAGCTCAAGCAGGCGCACCTGCGTCATACGGGCACCCGTTATGCGGTTGAGCGCGCGCAGGACGGCGGCGGCATCGGCGCTTCCGCCACCGAGGCCGGCGGCCACGGGAATATGCTTATCAAGCGCAATGCGGACGCGCATCGGGCAGCCGCCCTCCTCCATAAAGAGCGAGGCCGCACGGAAGGCCAGGTTCCCCGGCCCTACGGGAACGCGGTAGCGCCCGCGCACCGTCAGCGTGACCGAGGGGGTGGCGGCAGGGGCGGCATCGACGGTCAGGGCATCGTAAAGCCCGACCGTCTGCATCACCGTGCGCAGGCTGTGAAAGCCATCCTCACGGCGCCCCGTGACGTCGAGATACAGATTGATCTTGGCATAAGCCCTCTCGTAAACACGCATACCGCTTCTCCCTTCGCTTTTTCTCCATCTTATCACATTCCGCGCGCCAATGCAAGGAGGCAAGCCGATTTTTTCACACGGTGGGCGGCGCCCTTCTGTTTTTTTCTTTGTTTACAAGGAAGCCCTTGACTTCACCGTCACTTTTGTCTATAATATGTAATACTACTATTATTTAACGGAGGCGCGCGATGCTCCGCAAGCTCTATAATCAAAAATATATGTCGGTTGCGATCCACGTAGCCCTCGGTATTGCCGCCGTCACGCTCCTTGTGGCCTTCGGCTTTCACTTTACCGAGATCCGTGCGGCTGTCGGCGATGCCCTCGCCATCCTCCGCCCCGTTGTCTTCGCCCTCGTGCTCTCGTATTTCTGCAATCCTCTGATGAACCTCGGCGAGCGGTATGTCTTTTCCTGGCTTGACCGCTTCCCGCGCTTTCCGCGGATCTTCCGTCGCATCTTCTCCCTGCTCCTCTCCTATCTTCTCATCCTCCTCGTTCTGGCAGGGATCGTCCTCCTTGTCGTCCCCGAGATCATCAACAATTACGAAAGCCTGATCGGCAATCTCACAAGCTTTGTCCTGACAGCAGCCGATTGGGTGGATAACGTCCTCCACCTCGTCAATGCCGCCAGCGTGGAGGAGATCATCATCAAGAACTCCGACCGCCTCCTAGCGACGGTCGCCGGTCTTCTGGCCGGCGTACTCGCCACCCTGGCCAACACCGTCCTTTCGGTGATCCTCGCGGTCGTGCTCTCCTTCTTCATGCTGCTCTACAAGGAGGTCTGGACAACGCGCCTCAAGCGGACGGCTGTTGCCCTCCTGCCCCGCAAGCTCTATGCCGAGATCTGCGATACGCTGGTCTTTGCCAACCGCACCTTCGGCCGCTATCTTGTCGGTAGCGTCTTTGACTCGCTCCTTGTCGGGTGCGAGGTCTTCCTCCTGCTTCTTATCTTCGGGGTTCCCTATCGCGGCCTTGTCAGCGTGCTCGTCGGTGTCACCAACATCATCCCCTATTTCGGCCCCTTCATCGGCACCATCCCCGCCTTCTTCATCATTCTCACGCAGGATCCCGTCAAGGCCTTCCTGTTTGTTGCGATCGTCCTCGTTGTCCAGCAGATCGACGGCAACTTCATCAACCCGCGCATCATCGGCAAGACCACCAACATCAACAGCATGTGGGTCATCATCGCCATTACCGTCATCGGCGGCTGGTTCGGCATCCTCGGGATGCTGCTTGCCATCCCGCTTTTCTCGGTCCTCTATATGCTGGTGCGCCGCTTTGTCAATCGGCGCCTCCGCAAGAAGGGCCTGCCCACCGACCGCGAGGCCTACGCCGTCTCCTTCTCCGTCTCGCACTATAAGGCGCACGGGGAGGGGGCGCCGCCAAGGACAGCCACCGACGGCGAGAGCGCGTCGGACACCACGAACGAAGATAAGGAGGAGACGAAGGAATGAAACGCTTTCAGCTGAATAAGCACTATCTCATGATCGGCCTTTACGCCTTCGGTGTGGCCGTCGTCTCGCTTCTTTTCGGTCTTATCGTCTTCAATCTCGGCGATATCTTCGGCTTCCTCGGCCGGGCGATCGGTGCGATCAAGGCCCTGCCCTACGGCATTCTGATCGCGCTCATCCTCTACCCCTTCGTCACCCTCGCGACCCGCATCTATTCCCGTCTCCTTGAGAAGAAGCGGCCGCGCCCGCGCCTCGTCTCGGCGCTTTCGCTCGTGACGGTCTACATCGGGATGCTTCTCGTCTTCGGGATCCTCATCCTCGGCATCGCACCGCCGATGATCGACACGGTGAGCGACCTCATTGCGCAGATCTCCTCCTCCCTCGCGGGGATCGAGGCGACCCTGCGTGACCTCCTCGCAAAGTCGGAGTTCTTGAACAGCTTTGCCGATGCGATCGTTGAATTTGTTGCCACCACCTTCTCACGCCTTGTCAGCACCGATATCGCCTCGGTGGCGACCTCGCTCCTTACGGGCATCGTCGGCGAGACCTTTGATATCCTTGTCGGCCTTGTGATCTCGATCTACCTGCTCGCCGGGCGCCGCATGATGGGGTGCCTCGCCGGCAAGCTGGTGGCGGCCATCCTGCCCGCCGGGGGGACTCACCGCGTGACGATGTTCATCAAGCGCCTCTACTTCAATTTCACCCAGTTCATCTCGGCGCGCATTCTGTCGGCGCTCTTCCTTGGGGTGGCCTCCTACCTCTTCTTCCGCCTCCTCGGGATCCCCTATTTCCCGCTCCTGACCCTCGTCATCATGGTGTTTAACCTCTTCCCCGTGTTCGGCACCATCCTCTCCTTCCTCGTCTGCGGCATCGTGCTTCTTATCACGAAGCCGGTCTATACTCTGCCCGTCCTTGCCATCCTCACAGCGCTTGAGCTGATTGACAATCTCATCATCGAGCCGCATACGCTCACGCACAAGGCCCTCCGCCGGAATGTCGGTACGACCATCGTGCTCCTGCTCACGGGCTATGCCCTCCTCGGCATCTTCGGCGCTCTTGTCGCCATCCCCGTCTTTGCCACGATCGAGAACGCCCTGCACGCCTTCACGGTCCACCTTCTCAACCGTCGCAGCCTCCCCTCGGCCATCAACGACTACGAGGACTTCAATATCCGTGACTATATGACCCCCGAGCAGAACGAGGGCGAGCCCCTCGCCGAAAGCACGACGGTCAAAAGGATCAAGGCAGCACGGCGCCCGCGCAGGACCCCCGAGGAGCGCGCCGCCGCAAAGGCGAAAAAGGCAGCAAAGGCGCCCACCGCCTCTGCCGAATCCACCGCCGAGCCGACCGAGGCGACGCCCCCCACGGCCGAAGAGACGCCGGACGGCGACGAAAAATGACATTTCTGACTTTTTAAGTAAAACCTATTGACAAAAGAAAGAAAGTGCTTTATAATTATATAATAGTTTGGACTGCCCTTGGCAGTTCGGCTCCTTGGGATCGCTTGCGCGGTCCCCGATAAAGACCATAAGGAGGTGTATTCTGATGGAGAAAAGAATCGGTTCGTATGAGACCCTCATCGTCATCAACGCGGCACTCGCCGAGGAAGAGATCAAAGCTCTCGTTGAGAAGTTTGCGGCTCTTGTGAGCGCTAACGGCACGATGGAGTCTGTGGACGAGTGGGGCAAGCGCCGTCTTGCGTACCCCATCAACGATCTTACCGAAGGGTATTTCGTTGTCATGTCCTACCGCGCCGCTGCTGACTTCCCCATGGAAATGGAGCGCGTTCTCGGGATTACCGACGGTATCCTGCGTTCGATGACTACCGTTGCCACGGCGAAGAAGCCCGCTGCTGCGAAGGAACCCGAGACGGAAGCTCCCGCGGAAGTCGCGGCTGAGTAAAAAGTGTAAGGAGAGACTATCATGGCAAGTTTCAACAAGGTTATTCTGATCGGTAACCTCACCGCCGACCCCGAGCTCAGACAGACCCCGAGTCAGATCTCGGTCTGCCGCTTCACCCTGGCGGTCAACCGCCGCTTTGCGCGGAGCAACAACCAGGATGCGCAGAACGCTCAGCAGCAGACGGCCGATTTCATCACCGTCGTTGCCTGGCGCCAGAGCGCGGAGTTTGTCGCGCGCTATTTCAAGAAGGGCCGCCCGATCCTTGTGTGCGGTCAGCTGCAGTCCCGTAGCTGGACCGACCAGCAGGGCACCCGTCATTATGCGACCGAGGTGGTGGCTGACGAGGTCTCCTTTGTCGAATCGCGTGGGGATGCTCCCGCCGCCGGTGGGAACAACACGCAGTACACGCCCGATGCTTACGGCACCCCCGCCTATACCGGTGGGAATACCGCGAGCTTTGAGGAGATCCCTGCCGACGATAGTCTGCCCTTCTGATCCTCTCTTCGTAGGAAGATCTTATCCCGCGGATGTGCGAATCGGCTCATAACGCACACCGCTTGAATTTGAGCCGGAAAGGTCAGGAACTTTTAAATGGAAAGAAATGACGCACCGCACTCCTTCCGTCCCAACATGAGACGCAAAAAGAAGGTCTGCGCTTTCTGCACCGAGAAGGTCGAGGTCATCGACTACAAGGATGTTGCCCGTCTCCGCAAGTACATCTCGGAGCGCGCCAAGATCCTCCCCCGCCGCATGTCCGGCACCTGCGCCAAGCATCAGCGCGAGCTGACGACGGCGATCAAGCGTGCCCGTCAGGCCGCTCTTCTGCCCTACGTCACCGACTAATTCGGGCATAACCGAAAAAAGGAGTACATTTATGTACTCCTTTTTTCTATTGCCGTTTTCGCCCTCCGACGTACCCTTTGTACGCCTGTCGGTTGGAAAGCGGCAATTTCTGCTCCGAATTAGCAGTCGCCCCGGCTGTGGTACCGCCCCTTTGTACGCCTGCGAGCCGCGAGCGGCAATTTCTGCTCCGAATTAGCAGTCGCCCCCGGCTGTGGTGCCGCCCCCTTGTACGCCTGCGAGCCACAAGCGGCAATGCCGCTGCCGGCCTATCCTTTCTTCTTGCGGAAATCGGCGGGGGAAAGCCCGGTCATGCGGCGGACGAGAGTGGCAAAGAATTTGGGATCGCCATAACCGACAAGCGCGGCGATCTCGGGGAGCGAGCGGTCGGAGGAGGTAAG
>JAZSGE010000124.1:0-17405 GCA_045532575.1 Eubacteriales bacterium
GCTTATGCCAAAGGTAAAGGCGGGGATGCCTGCCATTTTGATCGACACACATGCGGAGGAGCTTTGCTTCTTTCACGCGGATGGCGTGGGGGGAGTGGCGGCCGAGAGGGAGACGCTGGCGGCGCCGGCCTTCTCGGAGGAGTTTTTTGAGCGGCTTTCGCATATTCTCGGCTTCCGCCGTGATGCCATGCTTGCGGCCGGGGGACGGCGCGGAGGAATTGATGAGATCACGCTCCTTCTGCCGGATGAGCTGTTTGTGACCGACAGCGTGTCGATCCCGCTTGTCAAGCGTAATCTCATCAATTCCTCGCTTCTCCTTGCGATCCGTGAGCTGTATAAGAACGATGAGGAGCTGAAGTTCTCCTCCTACCAGATCGCCACCTCCAAGCAGAACATGACCTACGGGCTCCTCGGCATCCGCCGTGAGACGGTGACTCGGACGGTCGAGGCCTTCCGTGAGCATGGCTTTTCTGTGGCGGCGATCCTGCCGCAATCGCACGCGGCGGTCGGTGGGGCGCTGGCGCTCTGCCCTGCTCTGCGCGGCGGCACCTTTGCCCTCCTCGACGTTGAGGAGGGGCGCTCGCTCCTTTCGCTCGTGCTCGGCGGGCGGTGCCTTGCGACCTATTCCCTGCCCTTTGGGGCTTCGGCCCTTTCGGACGATGCGGTGAACGGCGAGGAATGCCTCGTTGACCACGCGGCGGCGGCGGCGCTTGTGAAGCGCGCCAAGGCGGCGGCGAGGTCGCGCCGTATTCTCCCCGAGCCCGAGGTGACCGAGGGGGAGGCGGCTCCCACCGAGGAGGAGGACGAGGGCATCACCGTGATGCCCGAGACGGCGGGCGCGGCCTTTACGGTACGGCGGTCGTCACGCCGACTCCCCGCCTTTATGCTCCGCCCTCTGCCGGATACGCGCGAGGGGGTCATTTACGAGAACTTCCGCCATTTTATGAAGTGGGCGCTTGAGGTCGTGCGCGCCAACACGCGGCATATGGCCGGGGCGGTGATCGACACCGTGTACGTGCAGATGAGCAGTGAGTACGGTTTTGTTTACGATATGGCGAATTCCGAGGGGGATGCGAGCGTGAAATTCGCGCCCCTGCCGACGGACAAGACTCCCCTGCGGCTCGATGCGTACGGGGCTTTGATGGGACGGGCGTACGTGAAGCCCAACAACTTCTGACATGGAGACCTATTATCTTATCTGCGCGTACGTGCTGTTCGGGCTTTGCGGGCTATCGATCGGGAGCTTTCTCAACGTGGTGATCTACCGCGTGCCGGAGGGGATGAGCCTGGCTCACCCCGCCTCGCATTGCCCGAAGTGCGGCTACACGCTCAGGTGGTATGACAATATCCCGATCCTCTCCTACCTGATCCTCCACGGGAGGTGCCGCTCCTGCCGCGCGCCGATCTCCTTCCGCTATACGCTGGTGGAGGCGGCGACCATGGGGCTTTCGCTCCTTGCGGTCGGGCTTTTCTGGCGGGTGGCGCCGCTCTATGCGGTGCTGGTCGCACTGACGGTGCCGGTGCTGCTTTGCATTTTCTTTATTGACCTTGAGCATATGCTCATCTTTGACCGCTTTCAGATCGCCCTGGCCGCGCTCGGGGTGGGGGCCATCTTCCTTGACCCTGTGACAAGGCCGCTTGAGCACGTCATCGGGGCGGCGGTCGGGGGCGGACTCTTCCTCGCGGTCTACTACGGGGCGATCCTGTGCCTCAAGCGCGAGGGGATCGGCTTTGGAGACGTGAAGCTGATGGCGGCGGCGGGGCTCCTGCTCGGCTGGCAGAGGCTGCTTTTTGCCCTGCTCGTCGGCTCGGTGGTGGCATCGTGCGTTTTGGTATCGCTCCGCCTTATCCGCCATGACGAGGGGGGGCGCGAGTATCCGTTTGCGCCGTTCCTTGTGCTCGGGATCCTTGTGGCGCTCTTCTTCGGGGCGCCGATCATCGAGTGGTATATCGGGCTGTTGACGTAGGAAGGGGCACAGGGGAGGCCCAAACAGACGATAGCGCAAGGAAATGCTTCGTGATAGCGGCGATGTGCACAGTACGACTCATCCACCGCTAACGCGGTCCCTCTTTTTGCCCTGTCCTGCCGCTTCGTTTGCCGGCGGAGCGACTCATCCGTCGGCTACGCCGCCACCTTCCCTCACCAGGGAAGGCTTAGTTAGACGGAGGCATTTGATGCTTCGGTTGAGGCGTATTGCTAAGCGTGGCTGCGGCAGGGGCACAGTCCCTCCGTCGGCTACGCCGCCACCTCCCCTTACACAGGGGAGGCTTGAAGTAGCAGGGGGAGGACCGCCGGGGACGTCGGTCCCTACGGGATATGCGAGAAGGGCGGCAGAGTGGACAGTACGACTCATCCACCGCTAACGCGGTCCCCCTTCCCTCACCAGGGAAGGCTAAAAGTGACAGAGGAACGCCACCGGGGGAGGCTTGGATTAGTTTGGCCTTCGGTGACGACTCATCCACCGCTAACGCGGTCCCCCTTCCCTCACCAGGGAAGGCTTGGAGTGACAATGCTTTCGCGACACCGGGGAAGGCTTGGAGTGACTGAGTTTTCGCGGAGTGGGAAAGAAAAACACAGAAGGAGGTAACTTCGGGTGCAAAAATACAAGTACACGGCCCTGAACCTGCAAAACGAGAAGATCCGTGGGGTCTTCCTCGCCGATAACGACAGCGATCTTGCGGCGCAGCTGGCGCGGCAGGGGCTGTATCTCGTCTCGGCAAAGCCCTACAACGGTGCTGTGCCCTCGGCCTTCTTTACGCTGAGCGTTGGGAAGACGTCGCTTGCCGAGCTGACGACCTTTTGCCGTCAGTTTGCGATCATGCTCCGCACAAGGATCCCCATCCTCGACTGCCTGGACATCCTCCGCAATCAGCAGTACACCGCCTATTTCAAGAAGATCCTGCAGGTGGTCTATGAGGACGTCAAGAGCGGCATTCTGCTCTCGGCGGCGCTCGAGAAGCACCAGAAGAACTTCCCCGACTTCTTCCGCAGTATGGTGTACGTCGGGGAGATGAGCGGCAAGCTCGACCTTGTCTTTTTGTCGCTTGCCGATTACTACGAGAAGGACACGGCCTTGAAGCGCAAGGTCAAGGGGGCGATGGCGTATCCGCTTGTGCTCCTCTTTATGACGGTCGGCATTGCCGCCCTGATGCTCTTTATGGTGGTGCCGACCTTCCGCGAGAGCATGCAGAAGATGGACGTGACGCCCACGGGCATCACTAAGGTGGTGTACGATATTTCCGACTTCGTGCTCGCCTTCTGGCCGTATTTCGTGCTGGTGCTGTTCTCTTTTGTCGGGATCGGGTTCCTCGCTCTCAGGACCGAGCGCGGCAAGTACGCCTTTGACTATCTGAAGGTCAAGCTCCCCCTCATCTCGCGCGTGCAGAACAACATGACGGCGGCGCGCTTTTCGCGTGCTTTCGGCCTTCTTCTGGCGAGCGGCATGGACCTTGCCGAGGCGATGGACACGGTCGAGATCATCATCGGCAACCGCTATACGAGGGAGAAGTTCCGCCGCGCGGCCGAGAGCATCCGCCACGGGATGTCGCTCTCGCACGCCTTTGAGAGCCACGGGCTCTTCCCCCCGATGATGCTCCAGATGATCGCCATCGGTGAGCGGACGGCGACGCTCGAGGACGTGCTAGCGAAGTCGTGCGAATTCTTTGATACGCAGGTCGAGGTCGCGCTCTCCTCGCTCACCTCCAAGATCCTGCCCACGATGCTCCTTCTGATGGGGGGGATCGTCGGTACGCTTTTCATTGCCGTATATTCTCCGATGCTGACGATCATGAACGGCATCGGTGTGTAACCCTAAGACCGAGGTAACCTATGAACATTGATCACGAGCTCTTACAGTTTTATATCTACAAGCGGCTCATCAAACGGCGAGAGGCCCCTGCGATCCTCGAGGATTGCCGCCGCCTTGGCGTTCCGCTCGGTGAGTACCTCCTGGCGAAGGAATACGTGACCGAGGCGACGGCGCTCAGCGCTCTTGCGGAGTATTACTGCATTCCTGCGGTCGAGATGGATATGCTCGACATCGACCGCTCGCTCCTCGACCGCTTCAGCCTTTCGCTCTTGAAGAAGCACAAGATCATCCCCGTGGAGCGCGACCGCGACGGCGTTCTCCTTGTGGCGACGGGGCGGCCGCTCGACTGCCATGCGCGCTCGATCCTCGCCTCCCAGCTGCCGGGGCCCTACGACTTTGTGCTCGTGCCGCCCTCGGGCATTGACCGCTACATCGACTCGATCGCGGCCTCGGCCTCGACGTCCGCGGCGCTCCGCGATCTGAATGCCGAGGGCACCGATCGGCGCCTTGCGGCGGTGCGTGAGGAGGCGCCCGTCCTCATCTCGAAGGAGGACGACGTTATCAACAATCCCGCCGTGCGGCTTGTGGACTCGATCATCAAGGAGGCGGTGCCCTACCGCGCGAGCGATATCCACATCGAGCCGTTCGAGAAGAGCGTGAAGGTGCGCTACCGCATTGACGGCGACCTCACCGACCGCGCCGAGTTCCCGATCGAGGCGTATTCGGCCATTTGCGCGCGCCTCAAGATCATGTCGGGGCTTGATATCGCCGAGCGGCGTGTGCCGCAGGACGGGCGCATCAACCTCGTGATCGGGGGGGTGGAGTACGACTTCCGCGTTTCGACCCTGCCGACCGTGTTCGGCGAGAAGTTCGTTATCCGTATCCTCGATAAGTCGTCCTTCAACTTCACGCGCGAGGACCTCGGCTTCACCGAGGAGGAAAACAAGCTGGTTGACAAGATGCTCGCGCGGCCGCACGGCATCATCCTCCTGACGGGGCCGACGGGCTGCGGTAAATCGACGACGCTTTATTCCTTCTTAAAGGAGGTCAACGATCCCACCGTCAATATCGTGACGGTCGAGGACCCGGTCGAATACACGATGGCGGGGGTCAACCAGACCCAGGTCAACACGAAGGCCAATCTCACCTTCGCGGCGGCGCTCCGCTCGATCCTGCGCCAGGACCCCGACATCATCATGATCGGTGAGATCCGTGACGAGGAGACGGCCGAGATCGCCGTCCGTGCCGCCATCACGGGGCATATCGTTTTCAGCACGCTGCACACGAACGACGCGCCCGGCGCCATCGTCCGCCTCGAAGACATGGGGGTCGAGGGGTATCTTGTGTCGGATGCGCTTGTCGGCGTCATTGCCCAACGCCTCGTCAAGCGCCTCTGCCCTGCCTGCAAGAAGAAGGGGCGGACGAGCGCTGCCGAGATGAAGATGCTGGGCATCACCGAGCCCGTCAGCATTTCGCGGCCGCACGGCTGTCAATACTGCAACGGCACAGGCTACAAGGGGCGAATCGCCGTGCACGAATTGATGTATATGAACGAGACGATGAAAAACGCCGTCCTCACCGAGCGCAACCTCGAGGTCCTGCGCAAGACCGCCGTTGCGAACGGGATGACACCCCTCTTCGACTCCTGCCGTGCCCTTGTCCTCAAGGGTGTGACGAGCCTTTCGGAGCTGATGTCGCTTGTGGTCGAGTGATCGCGTATACAAAAAAGACAGAGAACCGTGTTCTCTGTCTTTTTTGCGTGGTTTTGTTTACAAAGTATCAGTTTTTGGCGAGAGCGTCGGTCGAATAGACGCGGGTCACGGCGAATTTCCCCTCGGCATCGCGGACGATCAGGAAGAAGGCACCGTCGTGCTCGCCGACCGGGAAGGTGGCCTCCAAGAGGGGGGTGTCCTCACCCGCGTAGACGGTTTTTGCGTTGCGGATGTCGGCGTGGTAGGTGATCGAGCGGGCGGGGGAGGTGCGGATGTGCACAAGGCCGTCCTCGTAGGTGAGCTCCTCAATGAGGGGCGCCTCGGAGGCGTAGAAGTCGCCCTTCATGAGCGAGGCGAAGACGTCGGCATAGGCGAGAGAGGGGGACTTGATCATCGTGAAGCCGCCGAAGGAATCGGGCATACGGTTGTGGTTATCGTCGGCCGCCACGGCGAAGGGGCGCTTGCCGCCGCGCATCATATCGCGAAGGACATGGAGGCTTTCGTCAAGGAAGCCGGCGTAGAGCGAGCCGTAGTTGACGACCTCGAGGGCGTGGAAGCCGTCATAGGCCATATATTCGGGGTAGGTCTCGAGCGACCACGCGGGGTGGTTGTAGGTGACGAAGAAGCCGGCCTCGCGCGCTGTTGCGATGGCGCGGTTGATGCCCTCGGCCGAATACTCGCGCACAAAGTCGGGCGCCGCCTCGTCATAGCGGACGAGGGGGAGGTACTCGGGCTTCGGCCCCCAGTGGTAAGCCTTGCGGTGCCAGAGCGGCTGGTAGTTGTCGCACATGGTGGGGGCGAGGAGGCAGAGGTGACAGCTCCGCTTCTCGGAGAAGACGGTAAGGGCGGGGTCGGGGTCGGTGACATCGTACTCAAAGCCCGTCATCGGCAGAAAGTCGGCATCGGCGAGCTCGGGGTGGGGGACCATCAGATTATGGTCGGTGAAGGCGACGATCGCGTACCCCTTCTCCTTATAGCGCGCCTTGATCTCCTCGGGGGTCAGGGCACCGTCCGAGATCGTGGAATGGGTGTGGAGGTTGGCCTTATAAAAGCGGCCCTCGGCGGGGAGAAGATAGTGCTTCATCGAAAGACTCCTTTCGGGTAGGTGTTCTTATGGTAGTGCAGGCGGTGCCAAGCGGCGAGCGAAGGGATCCCGCCGCGTGCGGCGGGATCCCTTCTCAGTCGTCGTCCTCCTCGAGGGCGGCGGCGGCCGCATCGATCCTCCGACAGAAGAGCTGGCGGCGGAAGAGGATGATATTCATCACAATAAAGAAGCCGACAAGAAGCAGGAAGGTAAGGAGCGGCTTCTTCGGTGCCAGGGTGGCGAGGAGCATCAGGGGGAAGCCGAAGACGATGGCCGGGAAGTTCTGATAGACGAGGTTGTTGGCGGCGGGGGTCTTGAAGTCCGGGTCGATCTCGCGCATCAGGATAAGGCCGGTCGAGGCGGTGCCCGTGAGCATGCCGTACATCATAAGGAACTGCTCCTCCGCATAGCGCGGGAAGAACTTGCGGGCGATGAAGCGGTTATAGAAGTAGGTGGCGACACTGCCGACAAGACAGATGACGAGGATGGCCCACCAGGTATCACCGAGGACATCGATGCGGATGGCGGCGATCGAGGCGACCACCATCAGATCGAAGAAGAAGCCGCTGATGCGGTCAAGCAGGAAGCCGTTGACGTACTGCTTCTTCATAATACCGCGGCGGCGGAGCCAATTACATACGAGGCGCATGGTGGTGGCCATCAGAACGCCGATAAGGAAGTTGAAGCCGTAGAGGACCGAGGCGAGCCCCGGGACCAGCGTGCCGAGGACGAGGAGGAGGGCGTGGGTCAGCATATAGACGCCGAAGACGAAGGCGAACTGCACGGTGATCTTATCCATGCTGCCGTTCATCGGGATCTCATCGGAGGCCTGGATCTCTTCCCCGTTCAGGGTCTCGACAATGTCGTCCTCATGGGTGATGGTATAGCCGCGGCGCTTGAGAAGGTTCAGGTGGAGGACGCCGCCGAGCGAGGCCGCCAGGAAGCCGATGCCGGCGATGGTCAGGCCGAAGCTCGCACCGCCCGTGAAGCCGTGATCGGTCTCGTAGATGGTGCCGTAGTTGAGCGCCTGCCCGGGGCCCTGGCCAAAGCCGAAGGGGAGCAGGACGCCGGCGGCAGGGAAGAAGCCGTCGATCCCAAGGGCGAGGAGAAGGGTGATACCCATGCCGAGGACGCCCTGGAGGAGGTAGGTCGAGACGGTGGTAACGCCGGTATTGAAGATCTCGGCGCCGCGCTTTTTGCTGTGCTTTTTGGCGACCGGCTTGAAGGCGGTGGCGATAAAGCCGAGGGCGAGCGCGTGGTAGGTGATGATCTCAAGGTTCTGCGTGCCGTTGCCACCGTAGTAGGTGGTATCGAAGAAGGCCTTGTCGGCGATCGCCTCATAGACGATCGAGAGGAGAAGGAGCATGATGCCGCCGAGCACCGAGGTGGGGATCAGCGAGTCACGCAGGAAGGGGACGTTCTTTTTGAGCATATTGGCGCCGAGAAGGCTGATCAGCAGCGTACCGAAGAGGGCGATCGGCGCCCAGACACTAAATTCCGAGAAGCTTGGCATCGGTTATACCTTCTTTCTGATATTTTGCGCGGTAGAAGACGTTCATATATTTGACGGCGTTGAAGCGGGGGCTCCCCTTGATCTGGAGGATGCCCTCCCCCCGGTAGAGGTTCAGCTTATTGCGGCCGAGCACGCAGGTGGCCTGCAGCTCGGAGAAGGGGACGGTCAGGGCGAAGTCGTGCCCCACCATCTCATAGCGGTCGGCATAGACCGAGAGGAGCACCTCGGGGCAGAGGACGCGCTTGTTCGCATACGGGATGACCTCGCGGAGCTCGACGACATCGCTTGTCAGGGGCGTGTCGGTATAGGGGGTAAGGTCAAGGGCGCCGATCATGGCCGACTGGGCGGCGTACCACTCGGCAACGGTGCGGTAGGGGAAGTCACACCCGACACCCCGGAGGGTGAGGTCGGGGCGGTACTCGACCGTCGTGCCGCAGGAGGAGCAGGTGACGGTGGCCCCGTGGCTCACAAGGGTGGTGATCCCGCAATGCGGGCAGTAGTAGAGGGCGCGCTCAAGGTATTCGGCCCGTTTTTTGTGGTGAAAAAGACGCCCTGTTGCATATTCGTCCGACGAAAGCTCACGGGTGATGAGCGCGAAAAGCTCGTCATCGGTCATGGCGGCGGCCTCCTCGGGCTCGATCACGCGGACGACGCCCGCCGTCATTCCGCCACGGCGGATGACGTCACTCCAGCGCGGGTGCACGCCGTAGCCGCCCTCAAGACGGAAGAGCGCCACGGGAAGGTGCAGGGCGCGGACAAGCCCTATGATCGAGGGCTTCATGTAGCAGAGGGTACCGTCATAGGTGCGGTTGCCCTCGGGGGCGATGACGATGGTGCCCCCCTCGCGTGCCACGCGCTTGCAGGTCATGACGGCACGGACGTCGGTCATCGACTTGCGGATGGGGATGGGCGCCACGAGGTAGGAGAGGGCGCGCGAGAGCCAGCCCATCGAGAAGAGGTCCTCGGAGGCCACGAAGTAAGAATACTTCTGAAACGCGAGGGCGGCGAAGAACTGGTCAAAGGCGGTCTGGTGGTTCATGAGCACCAGGTAATTGCGGCGACTCGCATCTCGGAAGCGACGGACACGGAGACCGTAGCGAAGGCGGATATAGGGGCGGATCAAGGGGCGCCCGATCCAGCCGAGGAGCCGATGGCGGAAGCGCAGCCAGGGCTTTTTCTTGGTTTTTTTCTGTTCCATACTGACCTCACGATCAAAGGATTCTTCAAGGAAGACGGAGGGTTATGATGCCCCTCGGCCCTGCCGACGGACAGCCTATTATAGCACATTGCTTTAAAAATTTCCACCCTTTTCACCTTTTTTTCACACAAGGGGGGGTACATTTTATCCCGCTTTATGCTATAATGGGGGTGAAAATCGGGCGTTTCCCCTTGCTGAAGGAAGAGCCGATTTTCTCAATAATGTAAAGAAAAAAGGAGATTTCCCATGAGCTTTCTTCGCTGTGCCCCCTCGGTCTTTGTGATCGGGGATGAATATGAAATTCTCGCGCTCCTCGAGGAGCCGGGGCTCTTCTCGGTCAAGGTAGGAGAGGAGACCTATTACGAGGAGAATGCGGGGGCGCTGCCCACCGAACGCACGGCCGCCAAGGTGCGCGTGCCGATGACCGCCCTGAATGCCGCCGGACACTACGAGTGCGTCTATCGCCGTAGCGTGGATCGCCGCGCGTATTTCTCGCTTTTCGGGGACGAGGAGGCCCTCGGCTTTGACTTTTCGCCGATCCCTCCCGAGGGCGAGATCAACATCTACTTCACCGCCGACATCCACTGCTGCTTTGAGAGCGCCGAGCGGACGGTCACCTACTTCGGTGATGCACTCCACCTTCTGATCGCGGCGGGCGACATTGCCGAGGTCGAGAAGGAGGAGGATTTCGAGAAGGTCGCGGCCTTCCTCGGTCGCACAACGGGCGGTCATCTGCCGATCCTGATGGTGCGCGGCAACCACGATACGCGCGGGCATCTGGCCGAGCGCTTCACCGAGTACTTCCCGGCGAACGGGCAGAATACCTACTACTCCTTCGATCTTGGGCGCTTTGCGGGCGTTGTGCTTGACTGCGGCGAGGATAAGCCCGACGATTATCTCCACACCGACAAGAACCACGACAACGACCCGGTTTACAACGGTGTCAATATCTTTGAGCGCTTCCGCCGCCGCGAGCTTGAGTTTTTGAAGACGCTGACCCTCCCCACCGATCGCCCCCTCATCGCCATCTCGCATATCTGCCCGGCGATGACGACGCAGAAGAAGGGGGACGTCTTTGATATCGAGCGCGAGCTCTACACCGCATGGAACCGCGAGCTCGAGCGCCTCGGGATCGATGTGATGCTGACGGGCCACCTGCACCGCGCCTTTGCCGTCCTGCCGGGGGACGAGCGTGCGATCCTCCCCCACAGCTATCCCTTCCTCGTTGGCTCCGAGCTCCACAGCATGAAGGCCGTGTTCGGCACGGCGATCACGCTGACCGAGGAGGGCATGACCTACCGCTTTACGGGGGATGCGCACGAGGTCCTCGGTGAAGGGTACATTCCCTTTCAAAAATAAAAAAGCATAAAAAAGCTCCCTTCGGGGAGCTTTTTTGCTTTCGGATTGACAGAGACCGTGCGGTATGGTATAATGAAGGCACGACTCTACATTAACGGTAAAGGAGAACGGCAATGAGACAGAATACGGCACTTCTCGAGAGGGTCGATGCGATGGCCGCCGAGATGCGCGAGCGTATCCTTTCGACCGAGGACCGACTGCATATCACCGGCACGACCTACTACGTGGCAAATGACGGTAACGACGAAAACGACGGCAAAAGCGAGGCGACGGCCTGGGCCAGCCTTGCGCGCGTTGAGCGTGCTCCTCTCCTCCCCGGAGACGGTGTGCGCTTTTGCCGTGGCGATCTCTTCCGTGGGAGCTTCACGGCGCGGGAGGGAGTCGGCTACGGTGCGTACGGCACCGGTAGGAAGCCGCGGCTGTACGCCGGGGAGCGCGACCTGGCCGATCCCGCGCTCTGGGAGATTTATGACGAGGGTGCGCACATCTGGCGGCTTACGGTGCCGATCCTTGACTGCGGTACGCTTCTTTTCAATGAGGGCGAGGCGGTTGGCTATAAGCACATCCCCTCCTACCTTGGCGGCCGCTTTGTCGTGCGTGACGAGGAGCGTCCCTTTGTCATTGCCGAGGAGCTTGGCCGTGACCTTGACCTCTATTGGCACTTTGACGGCCGCATGACGACGGTGCCCTCGCGCGGCGAGGACTTCCCGATCCCCGACGTCAACGGCGCGCTCGGCACGCTGTATCTGCGCTCGGACCGCGGCAACCCCGGCGAGGTCTTCACCTCGATCGAGGCGCTGACACGCACGCATCTCATCCGCGTTGGTGACCGAAACAACGTGCACATTGACAATCTCTGCCTGCGCTACGCCGGGATGCACGGCATTGCGGCCGGTGGGGTGCGCGTCCGCGGACTGCACGTGACGGGATGCGAGATCGGCTGGATCGGCGGCTGTATTCAGACCTACAACGGCCTCGACCCAAACTATCCCGAGGGAGGGCGCGGCACGGTCACGCGCTTTGGCAATGCCATCGAGATCTACGGTGGCTGTGACGATTACCTCGTCGAGGACTGCTACATCTACGAGTGCTACGATGCCGGCATCACCCACCAGGTCACGACGCACGGCGCTCTCCGCGAGATGACAGGTATTGTTTACAGAAACAATCTTGTCGAGCGGTGTGTGTATTCCATTGAATACTTCTTGGACATGACGGAGGGCGACACCGAGAGCTACATGGAGGACGTCCTCATGGAGGGGAACATCCTCCGCCTGGCCGGAGAGGGCTGGGGACAGCAGAGGCACAACAAGCACACACCCGCGCACATCAAGGGCTGGAGCTACACGAACGTAGCGAGAGGCTACCGGATACGGGGCAACGTCTTTGACCGCTCGGCTTACCGGCTTTTGCATCTTGTGGCCGCCAAGGGGGAGTCGTGCCCCCGGATGGACGGGAACCTCTACCTACAGTACGACGGCGGCATGCTCGGGCAGTACGGCGGCCGGGAGGAGGGCGAGCCGCCCATCCTCTTTACCGACGGGAGCCTTGGCGTCAAGGTCAGGGAGATCCTCGGCGATGAAGGCGCCGAGGTGGCCGTTCTTTGATAAAAAAGAGCGAAGCGGATATGCTTCGCTCTTTTTATTTTCCTACGCCTCGCCGATACTCCGAGGGCGAGACCCCGACGGCCGTGCGGAAGACCCGCGCGAAGTAGGAGGCACTCGAAAAGCCGACGGCATTGGCGACCGCCTCCATGCTCAGGACGTTTTCAGCGAGGAGGGGCTTGGCCTTTTCACAGCGGAGGGCATTCAGATAGCGGATGACGGTCATGCCCGTCAGACGGTGGAACTCGCGCGCGAGATAATATTTACTGATGCCGACGGTGTCGGAGAGGGCATCGAGGGTGAGATCCTCGCGGTATTCGGCATGGATGTGGGCAAGGGCGTGCTTGACGGCAGTTACAAGGGGGGTATCCCCGGCAGGGGTGCCCTCCCCGCCGCTGTGGCGCTGAAGGAGGAGGGCCATCACCGAAAGGACACGGGCACGGGTCAAGGGGGGCGAGAGTGCCCCGTCCCCGCCCGCGTACTCCGAGGCGAGGGCAGTAAGGAGAGCACCGATCTCGGGATCGCGGACAAGAGGCGTGAAGGTGACGGCGCTCGGATCCAGATAATGGGAAAGGCAGAAGGCGCGGTCAACGATGACGACGAAATAGCGGATGGGGCCCTCGGCGCTGATCGTATGGATGTGGTTCGCGTTAATAACGGCAAGGTCTCCGGCCGCGACCTCAAGATGGAGGTCATTGCTGGTGACGGTGGCCTGCCCCTCAAGAAAATAGAGAAGCTCGACATTCTCGTGCCAATTCCCGTGAAAGTCGCTCACCCCGTGCGGAAAGCGGTAATCGTGCAGGATAAACGGGATGCGCGCATCCCGGATCCTGTGCTTTTCATAGGTGCTCATAGCAATATTGTGCTATCCTTTCGCAAGATTTTGCCTTGACATTTGCTCTCTTAAAGTATATCCTAAAGGCAAGGAAATAGCAATATCGTTTGCTGTTTTTGTTAAAAAAACTACGAAAGAGGTGCCTATGATGAAGGAAATCAAGGCTGCTATCATCGGCTTTGGCGGCATCGCCCGTGCTCATGCGGCGGGCTACCGCGTGCTGGCCGCGGAGGGCGCGCCCGTCCGTCTTTGCGCGGTGTGCGACATTGATCCCCGGAAATTCGGGGGTGAGCTCAAGATCAATGTGGATACGGGGAACGGGGAGATCCCGGCCGACTGTGAAATGTTTACGAGCGTTGACGAGATGCTTGATGGGGTCGATTTCGACATGGCCGACATCTGCCTGCCGACCTATCTGCACAAGGAGTACGCCATCAAGATGCTGAAGGCGGGCAAGCACGTCCTGTCCGAAAAGCCGATGGCCCTGAATTACGCCGACTGCCTCGAGATGATCGAGGCGGCGAAGGCGGCCGACCGCCATCTGATGATCGGCCAGTGCCTGCGCTTCAATGCGAGATACTCCTTCCTCAAGGAGTGCGTTGAGGACGGGCGCTACGGCAAGCTCCGCCGCCTTTCGATGGAGCGCCTCTCTGCCCTGCCGACCTGGGGCTTTGAGGGCTGGTTCCAGGATCCCGGGCGCTCGGGCGGTTGCATCACCGATTTGCACATCCACGACGTGGATATGGCGCGCTACCTGCTCGGCGAGCCAAAGGCCGTGAGCACCTGGGCGGACGGCACCGAGACCAAGTGGCAGGTACAGAACACGCGCCTGTTCTACGATGGCTGTACCGTCACGATCGACGGCTCGTGGGACGAGGCGAAGGGGGTCCCCTTCAAGGCCGGGTACCGCGCGCGCTTTGAGCGTGCCGAGGTGATCCTTGACGGGGAGATCAAGGTCTATCCCGACGGGGGCGAGGCCTTTGAGCCCGAGCTGCCCAAGACACACCACATGGCCGAGGAGATCCGCTTTCTTGCCACTCTGATCCTCGATCCCACCGCGAAGAACGAGAAGAATCCCCCCGAAAGCGCCGCCATGACGATAAGGCTCATTGAGCGCCTCAAGGAGAGTGCCGAGGACGGGGCCAAAACCATTACACTTTAAATTTTAAAAAAGGAAGGGATACGACTATGAACAATACGATCGGTGTTTTGATCGGCTATTCGGGACAGAAGGATATTGCCGACCGCTTCCGCCGGGCGCAGGCGATGGGCATCACCTCCTGCCAGCTCTGCATCTGGAACGAGAAGTATTACGGCATGGACTATGCCGCCGAGGTCAAGGCGGCGATGGAGGAGACCGGCTTCACCGTTTCGACCGTGTGGGCGGGCTGGAGCGGCCCCTGCGAGTGGAATGCCACCTACGGCCCCGCGACCATCGGGCTTGTACCCGAGGCCTACCGCGAGTCGCGCGTCAAGGCGCTGATGATGGGCTCGGATTTTGCGGCGGCGATCGGCGTTCCGTACGTCGCAACGCACGTCGGCTTCTTGCCGATCGATCCCTACGACCCGAAGTTTGTGGGAACCATCGGGGCGCTCCGCCATGTGTGCAGATACATGCAGAAGCGCGGCCAGACCTTCCTCTTTGAGACCGGCCAGGAGACCCCCATGACCATCGTGCGCGCCATCGAGGCGATCGGCACGGGCAACTGTGGCATCAACTTTGACACCGCCAACCTCATCCTCTACGGGAACGGCAACTCGCTCGATGCTGTCGGCATGTTCGGTCAGTACATCCGCGACACGCACATCAAGGACGGCATGTACCCGACGACCACCTACGGCTGTGGCGAGCAGAAGCCCGTCGGCGAGGGCTGTGCCAACATCCCCGCCATCATCAAGAAGCTGAAGGAGATCGGGTACGAGGGTCCCTTCACCATTGAGCGCGAGATCTCGGGCCCCCAGCAGGAGGTCGATATCGCCAAGGCGCGCGAGCTGATCCTTGCGTGGATGGCCGACGCCGAAAAGTAAGAAAAAAGCCCCCTTCGGGGGCTTTTTTCTTTAGGAAAGGCAATAGGAATAGACCATGAAATAGTGGAAGATACTGCCGAGGAGGACAAAGAGGTGCCAGACGATGTGCATATACTTGATATGCTTGGCACGGTAGAAGAGGACACCGACCGTATAGGCCGCGCCGCCCAAGAGCAGGCAGGCAATGCCGCCCGGGCCGACCGCCGTATAATAGGGGTAGATCGCGGCGGCGATCGTCCAGCCTGCCACAAGGTAGAGGATCAGGCTGATCCTCTTGAAGCGCTCGACGTCGATGACATTCAGGACGATGCCGAGGAGACAGGCGGCCGCCACGATGGCGAAGACGGCGATACCGACGGCACCGCCCATGGCCGCGAGGCAAGCGGGGGTGTAGGTGCCGAGGATCAGGATGTAGATGAGCGAATGGTCACACTTCATGGCGAGATCGCGGATGCGCGAGGGGGCCGTCTCGCCGAAGATCACGCAGGAGGAGTGATAGGCGCAGGAGGCGAGATACAGAACGATGAGAGAAATGCCGAAGACGATGGCCGAGACGAGGGCAATCGGGTCGCCGGCCGCCTTCAGGATCAGAAAGACAAGGCCAACGGCGCTAAGGAGTGCGCCGGCGCCGTGCGTTACCGCGTGTGTGATCTCCTCAAAGCGCGAATACTCACGCGGGGGAGGCGTTGGGGCTTTTGGGGTTTTCATCGGGATGGCTTTCATTGTATTCTCCTTTATGCCGGCCGTAGTGGCCGCTCGTTTGTACACCCCAAGTATACGCCAGGACGGCGCAAAATTACAACCTACCACTTTCAAGAAGCGCTCTCCCCTGCCGGGGAGGCCGCGTAGAGGCGAAAAGGCGGCATTCTACGCCCCGTAGAGAGGGGAGCCGCCCTCGGAGAGGTGGTGCCGTAAATATTACTTTGCATGGAAGTGCGGAGACAGGGCTTTCACACGCTGGGGAACTTTGCTCACACGGTCAACAAAGGGGGGGAGCAAATTGCTGTATTTTCTCTTACCCCGGTATAAAGCACGTAGGGAGAGGAAGGAGACGCTATGGCCTTCAGAATGAAAGAATTGCGCAAGGAGCGAAGCATCTCCCCGCTCAAGCCGGCGCTTGATCTTAACATGAATCAAAACACGATCTCTCGCTACGAGACCATGGAACGGGAGGGCGATCATGAAACGCTATGGCGCTTTGCGGAGTATTTTGACGTATCCCTTGAGTATTTGCTTGGACGGACAGACAAGAAAAAATGACCTTGGCAGGATGGACTGCGAAGGTCATTTTTCTTATGTCGGGATAGGGGGCATCATCAGATGAGACGGCAGATGGCCCTTACAGCGTGACGACATCGCCGTCATGGCAGATCACTGCAGCGATATTGCCGTCGGCAATGCACCGTTCTGCGGCGCCGATGTCCCGGAGGATCTCGCGGCCGTGATGCGTAAAGTAAAGCTTCTTGACATTTCGTTCTTTCGCGTACGCGCAGACGCCCGCGACCTTGTGGTGCCCCGTTTCCATGATCAGCGCGTCACAACCATCCGCAAGGAACGGGTCGAGCTCCTCGGGATAGCTCACGTCCCCCGAGTAGACGAGGCGCTTTCCCTCTGCCTCGATCAGGAAGGAATAGGAATGCCATCCCGTCTCGCCGGTCTCCTTCAGGTGGGTATTGTGCAACGCGGTAACGCGGATCCTCTCGTCCTCAAACACGAGACCGTCCCGGTATTCGTGCTCCCCGACATTGACCGCCGCGCGGGTCCCGCTCCACGAATACGCGATATCCTTGATCGAGGAAAAGCGTTGGATGTCGGGGACGAAGATATCGTAGCTGTTGTTGTTTGTGTGGGGCTTTTTGGTTACGCCTGCAACCTTATCGATCACAAACATCAAATTGGCAAGACCGCCGATGTGGTCGATGTGCATATGCGATATGAACACCGCGCGGACGCAGGAGACATCCACCCCCGACGTATACGCGCTGTGTGAGCAATTCTCCCCGGCATCAAACCAATACCATGTATCACGGATCTTCAGTACGAGGGAGCTGTGATGACGGCCCGGCATCGGTTCGGTGCCCGAGCAGGTGCCTAAAAAGCGGAGCTCTATCATGGGTTTCCTCCAATAGCGATCTTGCGTATGCCGAAGGGGGCGCGAAGGCGGTTGGCAACTGCCCCTCAGCTTCATTATAGCATATCCTTTCGGGAATGCAAGGAAAATCTTCTTGGCCGGGATGCGGTGCCGGATGAGACGACAGTGGTG
>JAZSGE010000079.1:0-29096 GCA_045532575.1 Eubacteriales bacterium
TCCTGAGTATTGTCTTCCTAAGACCGCTTGGCCTCCGACTTCAATGCGCACAGTACGACTCATCCACCGCTAACGCGGTCCCCCTTCCCCCACCGGGGAAGGCTTTAAGTGACTGAGTTTTCGCGGAGGGAAAATTGATGCTATTTCGTGGAGACGGGCACTGCGAAGCCGTACAAAGGCGTACGGCGAGCACGGTTGTGCTCGGCTCCGCGGAAGAGCGCCGTTTTATGGCTGCGAGTCGGGCTTCATCGTCGGGAACAGGAGAACGTCGCGGATCGAGGCGCTGTCGGTCAGAAGCATGACAAGACGGTCGATGCCGAAGCCAAGGCCGCCGGTCGGGGGCATGCCGTACTCGAGGGCGGTGACGTAGTCGTAATCGACCTCGGCGCGCGACTCGGGCTCCTCCTTGAGCTTCTCGGCGACCTGGTACTCAAAGCGGCCCTTTTGGTCGATGGGATCGTTGAGCTCCGAGAAGGCGTTGCCGTACTCGGTCGCGTTGATGAAGTACTCAAAGCGCTCGGTAAAGAGGGGATTATCGGGCTTGCGCTTGGCAAGCGGACTGTTCTCCACGGGATAATCGTAGATGAAGGTGGGCTGGATCAGCTTCTCCTCGACGTAGGCATCGAAGAACTCGAGCAGGACGCGGCCACGGGTCGCATCCTTTGCGACCTCGACGTGGTGGGCCTTGGCGACCTCGCGGGCCTCTTCATCGGTCGCCCAGTCGTTGTAATCGACACCGGCGTACTTCTTGACCGCCTCGACCATCGTGAGGCGCTCCCAATTACCCATGTCGATCTCCTTGCCCTGATAGGTAATGACAAGGCCACCCGTGACCTCGACGGCGAGCAGCTTGTACAGCTCCTCGACAAGATCCATCATGCCCTTGTAATCGGTAAAGGCCTGGTAGAGCTCGACCGTCGTGAACTCGGGGTTGTGCTTCGGATCCATGCCCTCGTTACGAAAGATACGGCCAACCTCGTACACGCGGTGCATACCGCCGACGATCAGGCGCTTCAGATACAGCTCGGTCTCGATGCGGAGGTACATATCCATATCGAGGGTGTTGTGATGGGTCACAAAGGGGCGCGCCGCGGCGCCGATCTCGAGCGGAACGAGGATCGGGGTATCGACCTCAAGGAAGCCCTTCCCATCCAGGTACGAGCGGATGAGACGGAGGATCTGCGAGCGCTTCAGGAAGGTGTCGCGCACCTCGGGGTTGACGATAAGATCGACATAGCGCTGACGGTAGCGGAGGTCGGTATTCGTGAGACCGTGGAACTTCTCGGGCAGGGGGAGAAGGGACTTGGCAAGAAGGGTCATCGCCGTGACGTGCACCGACACCTCGCCGGTACGGGTACGGAAGACAAAGCCCTCGATGCCGAGGATATCGCCGATATCGTATTTCTTGAAGGCGGCGTACGCCTCCTCGCCGAGGTCGTCACGGGTGACGTAGCACTGGATGCGCCCCTGCGAGTCCGCAAGGTGGAGGAAGGAGGCCTTCCCCATCACGCGGCGGCTCATCATACGGCCGCCGAGCGAGACGGTCTTGCCCTCGTAGGCATCAAAATCGGCAAGGATCGCCGAGGAATAGGCGGTCACATCGTACTTGGTCAGCTGGAAGGGATCCTGCCCTGCCGCCTGCATGGCGGCGAGCTTTTCGCGGCGAACGACGAGCTCGCTCGACTGCGACTCGGTCACGTGGTTGTCCTGCATGCTGGGCTCCTTTTATCGTCTGATATCGCGGATCTCAAGATGGATCTCGTTGCCGTTCGGCAGCTCGACAGCGACGGCGGCACCCACGCTCTTGCCGAGGAGGGCGGCGCCGATCGGCGACTGGTCCGAGATCTTCCCTGCGAAGGGATCGGCCTCATAGGAGCCGACGATGTGGTACTCGGTCTCCTTACCGCGCTCGGCGGTAAAGACCTTGACGAACGAGCCGATGCCGACGAGCGACGCATCGGCCTCGCTCTCCTCAACGACAACGGCGTTCTTGATCATATCCTGCAGCTCCTCCTTGCGGTAGGCGAGCTTGCGCTGCTCCTCCTTCGCCTCGGTGTATTCGCTGTTTTCCGAAAGGTCACCGAAGGAACGCGCGGTCGAAATATCCTTTTTATTCTTCTCGATCTCCTCCTCCAGCTTCTTCATCTCGAGGAGCAGGGCATCGTAGCCCGCTTGCGTATAGGTTCTTTCTTTCGTCATGGTGATTCTCCTTATTTATTGTCCGTTTGAAGAGGTGATGTGCGCGACTGCGGCCTGCAGCTGGGCATCCTCCTCATACGTCAGTTTATACAGGTTCTTCTTGGCCGCCTCCTCCGAGAGAGGAACGGCGCGGTCGGGGGTGATGCCCACACCGTCATAGTTTGCCGAGACGGGGGGATCGTAGCTGAAGATGGTCAGGGCGATGGCCGAGCCGTCATCCGAGATATAGAAGGACGATTGGCCGACCCCCTTACCGTAGGTCTTGTCGCCGAGGACGGTGGCCACGCCGTAGTCCTTGAGCGAGGAGGTGAACAGCTCCCCCGCCGAGGCGGTGTTGCCGTTCGCGAGGACGACCATCGGGGTCGCAATGACGTGCCCCTCGTAATACTCGCGGTTTGTGCCGTCCATATAGCTGATCGAGAGATCGAAGATCGAGTCGATCGTGCGGTCGTTGCGCGGATCCTTGTAATTGAGATGGACGATGTCCCCCTCGGGCAGGATATACTCGAGGATGGCCACGACCGAGGTCAGGGTGCCGCCGGGATTGTTGCGCACGTCAAAAACATACGCCCGGGCGCCGGCGGTCTCGAGGGCGCGGTGCGCCTCGACAAACTGCTCATAGGTGCGGTCGTCAAAGGAGGTGATGCGGATATACCCGATGCTCCCCTCGAGCATCTTATGCTCGACGGTGATCTCGGTCACCTTGCGGCGCGTGACGGTGAAGGTGAGGCGCTCGCCGTCACGCTCGACCGTCAGGGTCACGGCTGTGCCCACCTCGCCGCGGATGCGGTTGATGGCCTCCTGGTAGCCGATCTCGGCGAAGTCGGCGTCACCGACACCGACGATAAGGTCGCCGGGGAGCAGCCCGACCTCCTCGGCGGGCGAGCCCGCAAAGACGGTCAGGATATCGGCATAGCCGTCGGCATTCAGGGTGACGGAAACGCCGATGCCGCTGTATTCGCCGTTGATGTCCTCGGTGTAGTCCCCGTAGGAGGCGGGGTCATAGTAATAGCCGTAGCGATCGCCGAGGACGCTGATATAGGAGTTGATAAAGATGGTGGTGGCAAGCTCCGCCTCCTCTACCCTCTCGAAGTAGTAGTTGGCGACGATGGTATCGAAGATCTCGAGGATGCAGGCCGTGACGGTGCGGTAGTTGCCGATATAATACTGGGCAAAGGCGCTCTCGGCCGCCGAGACCTTGGTGTAATTGACAAGCGCCAGGAAGGCCTCGAACTCGGCCCTCTCGACGGCGCTCCCCACGCCCCCCTCGCTTTCGGGCGGGGACGTGACGGTGCCCGACGTAAAGTAGGAGTCGGTCGCCGAGGAGATGACAGAGGAAAGGTCGCCGCTCACCTCGGGCTTTTCCCCGAAGAGGAAATTACAGGAGGTAAGGGGGGCGAGGAGCAGGACGAGGGCGAGGAGGAGCGACAGGCGGCGCGTGACTCGGTATTTCAATAGCTACCTCCTGCCCATCAGAACTTTGCGGGCTTCGAGGACAGGTACTTCTTGACCATCAAGGCGACCTTGAAGGTGACGGCGTGATCGAACTCACGCAGGTCGAGCCCTGTCAGCTTGCGGATCTTTTCGAGACGGTAGACGAGGGTGTTGCGGTGGACGTAGAGGCTCTCGGCCGTCTTCGAGACGTTCAGGTTGTTCTCGAAGAAGGCGCGCACCGTCTTCATCTGGGTGTCGTCATCGCGCGACTCGAGCGACTCGAGCGAGCCACGCTTGAAGACCTCCTGGAGGAAGGCCTCGCAGAGCGAGGTCGGGAGCTGATAGATGAGACGCCCGATGCCGAGGTTCTCGTAGCTGATGACGCTCTGCTCGGTGTCGAAGACCTTACCGACCTCAAGGGCGATGCGCGCCTCCTTGTAGGCACGAGCGAGGTCCTTGAGATTGTCAACGATGGTCGAGATGCCGATGTAGACCTTCTTCGGATAGGACTCGGTCACGAGGGTCTCGACGATGGCCCCGGCGAGGAGCTCAAGCTCATGCACGTCGGCCGTCGGCTCGACCTCCTTGACGAGGACGATGTCCTGCTCGCCGATGTTGATGACGTAATCGTGCGTTTTGTCGGGGAACATGCCCTGGATGATGTCGTAGGGCATCATATCCACCTTGTCCGAGAACTTGATCACAAGAACGGCGTGGTGCTCCTCCGAGGTGAAGTGCAGCTCCTTGCTCTTGATGTAGATGTCGCTCGGCAGGATGTTATCCAGCATGATGTTCTTGATGAAGGAGCCCTTGTCGTACTTCTCGTCATAGAGCCCCTGGATGTTCGAAAGGGTAATGGCCAGCATCCTTGCGGTGCGGTCCGCCTCGGCATCGTCACCCTCCACAAACACGATGGCGCCGCTCTTGGCGCTCGGGTTGATGTAGCGGTAGGTGATCCCCCCGAGGATCACGGTGTCCTGGGCAAAGGAAAGCTCCTCGCGCACGTCGGCACGGATCTCCCCGATGTGCGAAAGCTCGCTGCACGCGGTGATGATCCCGTTCGGGTCGATCACCCCGATGTGGCGGTCAACGACCCCCTTCATCTGGTGGATCACGCTCTGGAACAAACGGTTAGACATAGCGTCAAATCCTTTCGGTTGTAAAATCTGTCCTATATTTTAACTCATCATTCGGCATTTTGCAATAGGAAAACCAAAAAATTCACAAAACCTTCTCGTTGTTTTTATGATTTTTTACACGGATTGCCCAAAATCGTAGGCATACCCGAGGCAGGAGAGGGCCACGAGCGGCGCCGTCTCACAGCGGAGGATCCGCGTCCCAAGGCCGGTCAGGATGGCGCCCGCCCTCTGGGCGGCCTCGGCCTCGTCGGGCGAAAAGCCACCCTCGGCCCCGACGATCACGGCAACGGCGCGCGGTGAGGGATGGGAGGCGAGCACCCGGGGGATCGGCAGGGTGCCCTCGCCCTCATAGCAGAAGAGGGGGAGGTCGGCGGCGGTCGCCGCCGCCAGCATGGCGGGAAAGGAAAGGGGAGGCAGGACCCGTGGCAGGACGGCCCTGCCGCATTGGCCGGCCGCCGCACGGGCGATCTTATTATAGCGTTCCGCAAGGCGCGCGGTCTTATCCTCGGCCGGGCGGCGGATACAGCGCGACGAAAGGAAGGGGGTGACGGTGTGCACCCCGAGCTCGACCGCCTTTTCGATCACGAGGTCGAGCTTATCCCCCTTCGGGTAGCCCATATACAAATGGATGGGAAAGCCGAACTCGCGCGCCGAGGGGGCAACGGCCGTGACGGCGGCAGAGACGGCGGTGGGGGTAAGAGAGGAAAGACGGGCGGTGTATTCGTTCCCTGCCCCGTCCGAGAGGGTGATCTCCTCACCGACCGCCATGCGGAGCGAGAGGGCGATGTGACGGGCGTCCTCGCCCCCAAGGGTCACGGTCCCGGTGGCGGGGGTCAGGCTCCCGTCGGTCACAAAAAAGCGCGGCATCCTACACCCTCCGGAAGAGCATGGCGAACCAATCGCCCTCGCGCTTCTCACGCAGGAAGGTGAAGCCGGCGGCGGCAATGCCCTCGCGCACCTCGTCGGCACGGGCCGAGAGAATGCCGGAGACGGCCATAAGGCCATGGGGCTTCAGGACGGCGGGGGCCTCGGGGGCCAGGCGGAGCAGGATATCGGCGACGATGTTGGCGGCCATAAAGTCATAGCCCCCCTCGGGCGGTACGACGGCCTCGAGGAGGTCGGAGACCTCGGCCGTTACGCACGAAAGCCCGGCATCGACGATGTTCTTCTTGGCGACACGGACGGCCTCGGGATCGAGATCAAAGGCCTCGGCCGAGGCGGCACCCAAAAGGCGCGCCGCGAGGGCCAGGGTGCCGCTGCCGCAGCCAACGTCGACGAGGCGCTCGCCGCCGCGGATCTCTTCATCGAGGAATTCGATCATCATGTGCGTCGATTCGTGGGTCGCGGTACCGAAGGCGGTGCCGGGGTCCATCCGCAGGATGAGCTCGCCCTCCTTCGGCGTGTAGTCCTCCCACGCGGGGACAACGGTCAGGCGGCCGAAGGGGATCGGGTGGTAATACTGCTTCCAATTCTCGGCCCAGTCCTCCTCGCGGATGCCGTCGAGCGTCAGAGTGGCACAGAGCGAGGCCTCGGCGAGGCGCTCACGGACAAAGGCCGCCGCCTCGGCGATCGGGTGGGAGGACGGCAGGAAGACCGAAACGCGCACCTTGGTGCGGTCGGCCGTGGCCAGCTCCTCCGAGAGCACCTCGCCGTAGGGGCTGTCGGCGGTCAGGTCGGAAAGATCCTCGATGAGAACCCCCTCGTCCAGCATCGAAAGGATGGCCGAGAGGAGCTCGGTGTCCTCGCTCTTCCCCGTCAGGGTCAGCTGTGTCCATTCCGCATTCTCCATGCGCGTACCTCCTCAATGTCCTTTTGTATTTGCAGGGTAAGTGCCGAAAGCGACGGAAAGCGGCGCTCTCCGCGCAGGCGGCTGTGAAAGGCGACCGTCAGCGTTTGCCCGTAAAGATCGCCCGAAAAGTCAAGAAGATGGGTCTCGATCCGCGTTTCCCTCCCGTCAACGGTCGGGCGACTGCCAACGTCGGTCACGCCGTCATAGATCGCGCCGCCCGGCAGGGTCACGGACGTGCGGTAGACCCCGGGGGCCGGGAGCATCCGCGAGGGCGCGGGGCACTGGTTTGCCGTCGGGATGCCGAGGGTCGTGCCGAGGGCCGCACCGCGGCACACGGGGAGCGAGAGGCTGTAGGGGCGCCCAAGGAGGGCGGTCGCGGCCTCGCAGTCCCCCTCGGCCAGGGCGCGGCGGATCCTCGTTGAGGAGATGGGCTCGCCTTCACTGCGGATCGAGGGCACGATGTGCGCCCGTCCGCCGGCGGCCTCCATCAGGCGCGCAAGACAGACGGCATCCCCGAGGGCGCGGTGGCCAAAGCGGAAATCCTCGCCCACCACAGCGACCGTGGCGCCGAGCGTGCCGACCAGAAGGCGCGCGACAAAGTCCTCGGGAGAGAGCCCGGCGATCGCCGAAAATCCGGAGAGGACACAGAGCGAGGCCCCCGCCTCATAGAAGAGGGCGGCACGCTCACCGTCATCCGAAAGACGGGGGGTGCCCCCCTTCGGCGCGTCGGCCGAGGCAAAGGTGAATACAAGAAGAGGAAGAGAGGCGCAGAGTGCCTCCTCGGCGGCGGCATGCAGAACGGCGGCGTGCGCCCGGTGCACACCGTCAAAAAACCCGAGGGCGGCCACGCACGCAGGCGGCGGCGCCGTCGGGGCCAAGGCAGGCAGGGCCAAAATCTGCATGGCACGTCTCCTTCCATATCGATCAGACAGCCCGACCATTATACAATAAATGCACAAGAAAGTCAAGGATTTTTGGAAGAAATGACAAAAAGCGCCGAAAAAACGGAGGGGGCGTGATGTCTCCTTCCGGGCGAGGTGTAAAATTCGGCGAGGGGGGTTGTGTTTTTTCTTCCTTTTTGTTATACTAGTTTTGCACCGCACGGCACGCCCGGAACCGGCCGGCGCCGGCGGCCATCCCACCGACAAGGAGCGCTTCATGAAGAAGATTGCAAGGTTTCTTTTACTTTCCCTCCTGCTTGCGACCGCCCTCCCCTGCTTTTCGGCCTGTAGCGAGACGCGCGGCCTCGAGTTTGTCCTGCTGGATGACGGGACCTACGGGGTCCGGGCCAAGTCTACCTACCACCGCCAAGAGCTCGTGATCCCCGCCTCCTACGAGGGGGTCGCCGTTACCGCGATCCTTGCGAACGGTTTTGCAGGCTCCGAGGCCATTGAGACGGTCTCGCTCCCCTCCTCGCTCCGCACGGTCGGTGCGGGGGCCTTCCTCGACTGTGCCGCCCTTACCGAGATCACCCTGCCCTCGGGGCTTACGGCGATCGGCGCCGGGGCCTTTATGGGATGCCCGTCACTCGACCTCACCGAGCACGGGGGTGCCCTCTACCTTGCGAGCGAGACGACCCCCTTCTTTTATTTATATAAGGCCACGAGCACGGCGATCACCGAGGTCGCGCTTCACGAGGAGACCGTCTTTATTGCCGATATTGCCTTTGCCCATTGCCGCGCGCTCACCGCGCTCCATCTCCCCGCCTCGCTCCGTGCGATCGGGGCGGATGCCTTCTTCGACTGTACCGCTCTTGCGACCGTGACGGCGGCCGATCCTGCCACCTTCGCCGGGATCGCCTTTGCCAACCGCGCCGCCAACCCCGCCGCCGGAGCCGGCGGTCTGAGCGCCGATGGCGCCCTCCTCACCGAGATCACGCTGGCCGAGGGGCTCACGGCGATCGGTGACTACGCCTTTGCCGGCTTTACCGCCCTCACCGAGATCACCCTCCCCGAGGGCCTTGTGACGATCGGGGCCGGGGCCTTCTACGGCTGCGCGGGGCTCACCGCCGTCAGCACCCCCGCCGCCGTCAACCGCATCGGCATAGACGCCTTCTTCGCCTGTGCTTCGCTCACCGAGGTCACCCTCGGCAGCATCGAGGGCTGGCATCACGGCGGCTTTGATATCCCCTCTGCTTACCTCACCGATCCCGCCACCATCGCCGCCTATCTCACGGGGACCTACCATTCCTATCTCTGGTCCCGGTATTGATCCAAAGGGGCTGTCACCCTCAGGCAGGATCACAAACAAAAAGGACAGAGAATGCGTTGGCATTCTCTGTCCTTTTTACTTCACAGGGCCACACGGATCGCCTCGGTCACCCTCTTCCCTTCCGTTGTGAGAAGGATGCCCTCGGCCTTCATCGGCCCTTCCCCGGGGTGGAAGCGGTGATTAACAGCCGTCAGATAGCGGTTCACAACGTCGGTGGGGTCGATGCCGAGGATGCTGCCGCGCGGGCCGCACATCCCAAGGTCGGTGACGTAGGCGGTGCCGCGGGGCAAAAGACCGAGGTCGGCGGTCGGCACGTGGGTATGCGTTCCGACAACGGCGGTCACGCGACCGTCAAGATAGTGGCCGAGCGCCAGCTTCTCGCCCGTGGCCTCGGCGTGGAAATCGACAAGGGCCAGGTCATAGCGACCGCGGTGGTGCTCGAGGACGCGGTCGGCCGTTTCAAAGGGCGAGGCGAGGGGCGGCTCCATGTGCACGCGCCCAAGGAGGCTCAGGACGAGAACGCGCACCCCGCTTGCCGTCCTGACGATCACAGCGCCGCCCCCGGGGGCCGCCGCCGGATAGTTCGCCGGGCGCAGGACGGTGGGCATCCCGTCGATCTCGGCAAGGAGCGCATAGTTCTGCATCGTGTGGTTGCCGCCCGTCAGAACGTCGGCCCCCGCGCCGAGCAGGAGCTTGGCGGTCTCGGGCGTCGGCCCGAGGATAAAGCCGCCGTTCTCGGCGTTCACGGTCACAAGGTCGATACCGTTCCTCGCACGGTACGAGGGAAGGACAGCGGCCAGATACTCGGCCGCCGCGGGCGACGTCACGTCACCCAGCATCAGGATCTTTGTCATAGTGTGTCTTTCTATGCCGCCTTGGCGGTGGAATGCAGGGAGGTTCGTAGCACGTTTGCGCCTACAAAAAACGCGGAGGAGAAATTTTGCAAGACAAGGCGCACCGCAGAAAGCAAGGCGAAGGCGTACAGAGGCGTACGTCGAGCCGCTTTCGAGGAGCAACGAAGCATTGCGAAATTTATACCCGCGAGGAAAAACTCTCGGCAGAGCCGAGAGTTTTTTCGTTTTTGTTGTTCCGCGTACCTCGCGGAGGGAAAATTGATGCTATTTGTCGTCGGGGGAGGACCGCCGGGGACGTCGGTCCCTACAGAAGGCGTAGTTACCTACGTCGAGCACGGTCGTGCTCCAAAGGGGCGGAACGCAAATTGTGCCAAAGAGGGAGCCTCGCGGAGGGAAAACGGATGCTATTTCGTGGAGACGGGCACTGCGAAGCCGTACAGAGGCGTACGGCGAGCACGGTTGTGCTCGGCTCCGCGGAAGAGCACCGTTTTCACCCGCGAGAAATTATTTTGCGTAGTCGGTGACGCGACTCTCGCGGATCAGGTTCACCTTAATCTGCCCGGGATACTCCATCGTCTCCTCGATCTTCTTCGCGATGTCGCGGGCGAGGATGGTCATGCCGTCGTCGGTCACGGCCTCGGGCTTGACCATCACGCGGATCTCACGGCCGGCCTGGATGGCAAAGGTCTTTTCGACCCCTGTGAACTCGTTGGCGATCTCCTCGAGCTTCTGGAGGCGCTTGATGTAGTTCTCAACGTCCTCACGGCGGGCACCGGGACGGGCGGCCGAAATGGCATCCGCCGCCTGTACGATAAAGGCGATCGTGGTCGTCGGCTCGACATCCCCGTGGTGCGCCTCAATGGCGTGGATGACCTCGCGGCTCTCACGGTACTTCTTGGCTACCTCGACACCGAGCTGGATGTGCGTGCCCTCGGCCTCGTGGGTCATGGCCTTACCAATGTCGTGCAGAAGGCCCGCACGCTTGGCCACCATGCTGTCAACGCCGAGCTCCTCGGCGAGAATGCCCGAAAGAAGCGAAACCTCGATCGAATGACGCAGAACATTCTGACCGAAGCTCGTGCGGTAGCGGAGCCTGCCGAGGAGACGGATCTCCTCGGGGTTCAGCCCGTGGACACCGGTCTCAAAGACGGCCTTCTCGCCCGCTTGCTTAATGGCGCCCTCGACCTCCTTCTGGGCCTTTTCCACGACCTCCTCGATACGAGCAGGATGGATGCGCCCGTCGGCGATCAGCTTCTCAAGCGCCAGCCTCGCCACCTCGCGGCGGATGGGGTCAAAGCCCGAGACCGTGATCGCCTCGGGAGTATCGTCGATGATCAGCTCAACACCGGTCAGGGCCTCGATCGCGCGGATGTTGCGCCCCTCGCGCCCGATGATGCGCCCCTTCATTTCCTCGTTCGGCAGGGGGACGACCGAAATGGCGATCTCGGCCACATGGTCGGCCGCGCAGCGCTGGATGGCCAGGGAGAGAAGGTCACGGGCGCGCTCGCCCGCCTCCTCCTTGAAGCGCGCCTCGTACTCGGCGATCTTCTGTGCCGTTTCGTGCGAGATCTCGTTCTCGACCCTGACAAGGAGCTCGGCCTTGGCCTCCTCGGCTGTTGTGCCCGAGATGCGCTCAAGGGCATCGCGCTGGGCTAAGAGCGCCGCGGCGATCTCCTCCTTCAGCGCTTCGGCTTCCTTCTCCTTTTCCTGAAGTCTCCCTTCCTTTTTCTCAAGGTTTTCGATCTTTCTGTCGAGGTTCTCTTCCTTTTGGGCAATGCGGTTTTCCTGACGGGCGACCTCCTTGCGGCGCTCCTTCAGGTCCTTTTCGGTTTCTTCCTTAATGGCGATGGCCTTATCCTTCGCCTCGATCAGAATCTCTTTTTTACGGGATTCTGCGGTGTGCATGGCATCCTCAATGATCTGCTTCGCCTGCAGCTGCGCCGAGCCGATCTTCCGCTCCGACATCTTGGCCCAGAGGACCATGCCGATACAAAGACCGATAAGCAGCGCGCCGACGGCGATCAGGATCACCCAGATAATATCCATGAAGAACACCTCCTTTACACGTTTTTTGTAGAATTTTTCGTATATAAATCTCTGCCGGGGAGCGCCGCCCTCTCTGCGTGGGGAGCCGATCACCCCGATGGCTAAATTCATATGCTTCCTTAATTATACTGTATTTTCCCACCCCTGTCAAGGACTTTTATAGGCGCGCGTGCGCGTTTTTCCGACGGCGCTCGACGGGCGGGCGGGCAAGTTTACGAAAAGTTCACAAATTCTCCCCCAAAAGTCCTTGACAACCACCCCCGGGTGTGGTATCTTATAAGCGGTTAGCACTCAAGGCCGTCGAGTGCTAAAACCCGAAGGATCAAAAAGGAGGGTGGCATGGAAGGGCGTTTGCCGGAGGAATACCGTCTCAGCGAGAGAAAAAAGCTGATATTAAAAGCGATCATTGATGCGCACATCACCTACGGCGAGCCGGTCGGCTCGAAATACCTGGCCGAAAACCAGCAGTTGTCCTGCTCCTCTGCTACCATCCGCAACGAAATGGCCGAGCTTGAGGAGTTAGGCTTCCTCGAGCAGCCCCACACCTCGGCGGGGCGCATCCCGAGCGAGCTCGGGTACCGCTTTTACGTCAATTCGCTCTTACAGCAATACCGCATGACGGCGGGCGAGATCGAGGCGATCAACTCTTCCTTAAAGACCAAGCTGGCCGAGATGGATCAGCTGCTCTCGGAGGCCTCGCGCATTGCGGCGGCCGTCACCAACTACACGGGCATCGCGGTCAAGAGCCGCACGAGCGCCGTTACCATCCGCCGCTTTGACTGTGTACGCGTTGACGACACGCAGTTCGTGCTTGTGATGATGCCCGAGGGCGGGAGCACCGCCATCACACGGGCCATCCGCACGCCGATCCCCCTGCCGGCCGAGGACCTGGCGCATCTCATCGCGCTCTTCAACGAGCTCCTGGCGGCGGTGCCTGCCGAGGGCTTCACCCTCTCGCTCATCGGGAGGATCGAGCGCGGCATGGGGCGGTACGCCGTCCTTGTGGCGCCGATCGTACGGACGGTCTACGAGGCGATGACCGAGGCCGACAAGCCGCACACGGCGATCGAGGGGGTCAATCACCTGCTCCGCTATCCCGAGTACGCCGATCTTGACAAGCTCCGCTCTCTCCTTGACGTCCTTGAGAACAAGGAGGAGCTGCGCAACCTCGTGCCCCTGGACGAGGCGGCGGGCGAGGGCGTCAACGTCTTCATCGGCAGTGAGAACACCGTCAAGGTCATGGAGCACTCGACGCTCGTCTTCCGCAACATCCGCCGGGGCGGGCGCGTGGTCGGTGCGATCGGTGTGATCGGGCCGCGCCGCATGGATTACTCGAGGGTCATTGCGACCATTGACGGGATCGCCTCGCGCATTGATGAGATGCTGGGCGACGATGACAGTCAACACCTACTGAAAGGATAACACATGGACAACGAAAAGACCCTCGCGCCCGAGGAGGAAACGGGCGCCGCCGAGCCGAAGCAGGACAAAAAGCAGGCGAAGACCGCCCTCAAGGAGTGCGAGGAACGGCTCGCCGCCGCCGAGGCCGAGCTCGCCGCGCTTTCGGATAAATACCTCCGCCTCGCCGCGGAATACGACAACTTCCGCCGTCGCGCCGCCGCCGAGAAAACGGCCGCGTATACCGACGGTCTTGAGGGGGCGCTCGAAAAGCTCCTCCCCATCCTCGATAACCTTGAGCGCGCCGCGCTCTACCGCGAGGCCGAGCGCGTTTCTGAGGGGCTGGCGATGACGGCACGCTCCGCCGCCGAGGCCTTTGCCGCCCTCGGGGTCGAGGAATTCGGAGAAGCGGGGGAGGACTTTGACCCCAATCTCCACAACGCCGTCCTTCACGTGGAGGACGACACCCTCGGGGAAAGCGTGATCACCGAGGTCCATCAGAAGGGCTATAAGAAGGGCGACCGCATCCTGCGCTATGCCATGGTTACGGTAGCAAACTGAAATATAGAAAACAAAACTTTACAATATTTGGAGGAATAGAAGTATGGGAAAGATCATTGGTATTGACCTTGGCACGACCAACTCGTGCGTTGCTGTTTTCGAGGGCGGCGAGCCCTCGGTCATCCCCAATCCCGAAGGCGCGCGTACCACGCCCTCGGTCGTCGGCTTCTCGAAGACCGGCGAGCGTATGATCGGCCAGGTGGCAAAGCGCCAGGCCATCACCAACCCCGACCGCACCGTCATGAGCATCAAGCGCGAGATGGGTACCGACTATAAGGTCGAGATCGACGGTAAGAAGTACAGCCCCCAGGAGATCTCGGCGATGGTCCTTGGGAAGCTGAAGGCCGATGCCGAGGCCTTCCTCGGGACGACGGTCACCGAGGCGGTCATCACGGTGCCTGCCTACTTCTCGGATGCCCAGCGCCAGGCGACCAAGGATGCCGGTAAGATCGCCGGCCTTGAGGTCAAGCGTATCATCAACGAGCCGACGGCGGCCGCCCTTGCCTACGGTATGGATAAGGAAGCCAACCAGAAGATCATGGTCTTCGACCTTGGCGGCGGTACCTTTGACGTCTCTCTCCTTGAGATCGACGACGGTGTTTTCGAGGTGCTGGCCACGAACGGTGACACCCGCCTCGGCGGTGACGACTTTGACGAGCGCATCATCGAGTGGATGGCCGACAAGTTCCAGAAGGAGAACGGCGTTGACCTGCGCAAGGATAAGATGGTCATGCAGCGCCTGAAGGATGCGGCCGAGAAGGCCAAGATCGAGCTCTCGGGCATGACGAGCGCCAACATCAACCTCCCCTTCATCACCGCGACCTCGGCCGGTCCTCTCCACTTTGAGGCGACGCTCTCGCGTGCCGAGTTCGACAAGATCACGGCCGACCTCGTGGAGCGCACGATGATCCCCACGAAGAAGGCGCTCGAGGATGCCGGCCTTACGGCGAACGAGATCGACAGAGTCCTCCTCGTCGGCGGCTCGACCCGTATTCCTGCCGTGCAGGAGGCGGTCAAGCGCTTCACGGGGAAGGAGCCCTTCAAGGGCATCAACCCCGACGAGTGCGTGGCCCTCGGTGCCGCCATCCAGGGCGGTGTTCTCGGCGGCGACGTGAAGGACCTGCTCCTGCTCGACGTCACGCCCCTGTCGCTCGGTATCGAGACGCTCGGCGGTGTCTTCAACCGCATCATTGACAGAAACACGACCATCCCCGTCAAGAAGAGCCAGGTCTATTCGACGGCGGCCGACGGGCAGACCTCGGTCGAGATCCACGTGCTCCAGGGTGAGCGCGATATGGCGGCCGGCAACACGACCCTCGGTCGCTTCAACCTTGACGGCATCCCTGCCGCGCCTCGCGGCGTGCCCCAGATCGAGGTCACCTTTGACATTGATGCCAACGGCATCGTCAACGTCACGGCGACCGACAAGGGCACGGGCAAGGAGCAGCACATCACCATCACCTCCTCGACCAACATGAGCCAGGAGGACATCGACCGTGCCGTGAAGGATGCCGAGCGCTTTGCCGAGGAGGATAAGAAGCTCAAGGAGGCCGTCGAGGTCAAGAACCGCGCCGAGACGATGATCTTCCAGTGTGAGAAGACTCTCTCGGAGATCGGCGACAAGGTGGACGAGGGCATGAAGGCCCCTGTCACCGAGGCGATCGAGAAGCTGAAGGAGACCGTCAAGTCGGGCGATACCGAGGCCATCAAGGCCGATACCGAGGCGCTTGAGAAGGCCTTCTATCCTCTGGCCGAGCAGCTTTACAAGCAGGCCGGTGCCGCCGAAGGCGCCGCCCCCGAGACCGACGGTGTCTACAACGCCGATTTCGAGGATAAGACCGACAAATAATCACGGCGCTTTGCGGTCGGGCTGATGTCCGACCGCAAAGATGCCTTAGGGGCCCGTGCCCCAAGGAGTTACTATGGCAGACAAACGCGACTACTACGAGGTCCTGGGTCTTTCGAAGGGTGCCACAGAGGACGAGATCAAGAAGGCGTACCGTACGCTCGCCAAGAAGTATCACCCCGATATGCATCCCGGCGATGCCGAGGCCGAGGCCAACTTCAAGGAGGTCAACGAGGCCTACGCCGTCCTCTCGGATGCCGAAAAGCGCAGTCAGTACGACCGCTTCGGCCATGCGGCCTTCGATCCCTCCGCCGGAGGCGGCGGTGCCGGCTTCGGTGGGTTTGGCGGCTTCGGGGATTTCGGTGGCTTCGGGGACATTTTCTCCTCCTTCTTCGGCGGTGGCGGTGGCGGCGGCAGTAGCCGCAACGCCCCCGAGGATGGCGACGACATCCTCCTCCGCGTCAACCTCTCCTTCGAGGAGGCGGTGTTCGGATGTAAACGAGACATTACCTATAATCATATCGAGACCTGCTCGGAATGCCACGGCTCGGGAGCCGAGCCCGGCACCGAGGTCACGACCTGCTCGACCTGTAAGGGCACAGGGCAGGTGGCCGTCAACCAGCAAACGCCCTTTGGCTCCATCCGCTCGGCACGCACCTGTACGGCGTGCGGCGGGCGCGGCAAGACGATCAAATCCCCCTGCCGCGAGTGCAACGGCCGTGCCTATGTGAAGGTCACGCGCAAGAAGACGGTCACGATCCCCGAGGGCATCGACAGCGGCGAGCGGATGCGCATTTCGGGCGAGGGGGATGCCGGCCGCCGCGGCGGTGTGGCAGGCGACCTCTACATTGAGGTGCGCGTGGCCCCGCACGCCTTCTTCAAGAGAGAGGGCCGCGACCTCTTCTGCGAGGTGCCGATCACCTTTGCCGAGGCCGCCCTCGGCGCCGAGATCGACGTTCCGACCGCCGACGGCAGCACCGTGAAGTTCACGATCCCCGAGGGCACGCAGACCGGCACGACCTTCACCATCCGTGGGAAGGGGGTCAAGGAGGTGCGCTCCCAGCGGCGCGGCAACCTGATCTTCACCGCCACCGTGGAGGTGCCGAAGAGCCTTACCGACAAGCAGAAGGAGCTGCTTTCGGCCTTTGCCGAGAGCTGCGGCGAGCAGAACAACTCCAAGCGGACCTCCTTCTTCAAAAAGATCTTCAAATGACCGGGGAGCCCTCGGCGCCCCGAACGACAAAAGGAGCTACACTGCAAGCGCAGTGTAGCTCCTTTTTCTTCCGTCAGTCGCGCGCGGCGACCGTGATATCCGTCAGATAGGAGACGGCGTACAGCTTCTCCCATGCGATCGTAAGGGGCGTCGAGGGGGCCGCCGCAGGGGCGGGGCAGGCGATGAGGGGGGTACCGTCCCGATAGAGGGTGAGGCGCCCGTCGGCGCGAAGAAGATCGTAATGGTAGGGGATGCAGGAGACCTTGTCCTGACGGTAGGCGCCGAGGAGGGCGCCGGACGCGGTGAGCGAGATCTGATGCATACCCGAATCGAAGACGAGGTCGATACCGCCGAGCGAGAGGACGAGGCGGTTCCCGCTGCCGAGGACGTTGCCCGCCGTCTGCTTCAGCCCGAAGGAGAGGCAGAGGTCGGCCGTCGGGAAGGAGGCGACCGTCGTAAGGCTGCCGTCATAGATGGGATAGCGGAGGCGGACCGTCTTATACTGCGGCAAAACGACCTCGGTCGTGCCGGTAAAGAGGGCGGGATCGGCCGTAGCGCTCGAAAAGAGGATCGGGCGGTCGCCGGCCGGGCAGAAGGGCTGCCCCGCGACCGTGACGGTGGCGGTCCGGGTGATGCCGCCGAGGATGGCCTCGCAGGTGATCTCGCAGTCGCCCTCGCTCCGTGCCGTCACGGTGCCGAAGTCATCGACCGTGGCGACCGAGGGATCCGAGCTTTCAAAGCGGAGGGTGGGGATGCGCGCCGCGGCGGGCATGACGGTCGCCGAGAAGGAGACGCTCCGCCCGGGGGCGAGGGTGGTATCGGCGAGGTTGGTCATAAGGCCGGCGGGGTACGGCCCGAGGCGCTCGGGCGCGAGGGTGAGCGAAAGGTCGTGCAGGCGGCGCGCGGTGGCGTTGTACCACGCCTCGGCGAGCTTGCGATTGCCCTCCTCGTTCGGATGGGCGTCATCGGCGGGGTAATCGGTCACAAGGTTGCGCGGCACGCGGCGGCCGTTCAGATCCACGATATGGATCTCGCGGCCGGTCTTTGCGTAATACTCCTCGCAGTTAAAGGAGAGGAGGAACTCGTTCATCGCGAGGCGCACCTCGTCGAGCTTATTCTTCGAGCGGAGGGTAGCGATGTAGGTGATGAGCGCGGGGTTCAGCTCATAGAGACGGTCGACGAGGAGGAGGAGGTTCTTCGGGAAGTCGGGCCCCATCCCGCGGTGCGCATCGTTCGTGCCAACGTAGAGCAGCACGACCTCGGCCTCCCTGACAGCATCGAGCCAGGCTTCATTGTAGGTCTCCTTCCCCGGCGTAAGATAGTCGAGGAGCTGAAGCGTGGTGGCGCCGCCGCGGCCACAGTGGCGGCGGTACTCCGGGGGCATACGATCGTCGGCCGAGACATTGCCTCCGACAAAGACGAAGGGGATGTCAGCCTCGGTGTAGGCACGGAAGAGGTGATAGCGGTACGCCGAGGGCGTGCCGTCTCCCTGGGTCAGCGAATCGCCGAAGGGAAGCACCTTGACGCGGTGGCGGAGGGTAAGATCCTTTTTCATCCGATGTCTCCTTTACTTGTTGATCTTGCAGAATTCAAAATGCACGTTGCAGGGGATGGTCTTGACCGAGATCCCCTCGAGGTTCTCGGGAAATTCCTTGACGTCGCCGAGCTTCTCGGTCACGCGCACGCCGACGGTGTAGGCGGCGGCATTCGAGTAGAAGCCGTAGAAGAACTCCTCAAGATGCTCGGAATTGTAGGGCGCCGTCAGGAGGGGGTAATTGAAGATATAGCGCACACCGGCCTCGGTCTCGACGCGCACAAGCTCGCCGTCGCGCAGCTGGCCGACCGCCTCGATGACCTCATTCTCAAGCACACCGCTGCCGAAGGAGGCGTAGTAGGAGGTATAGAGTCCGTCGGGATACGCCGCCTCGGAATGCAGGCCCTCGTCCGACCCCTTGAGGTACTCCTCGAACTTCTCGACCGTCATCGTCCCGGCGTTCACCCCCTTATAGAGGTAGGTGAAGAGGTCGGCGTCGATGGCGGCGCGGGCGGCCTTCTGGGGCTCGGTGAGGGGGGTCTCGACGCGCTCACCGTTCACCATCTCGCCCTTGACCGATGCGTTGAGATAGAGCACCTTGAAGCGCTTGTAGTTATTGATATAGAAATCGTTGACCTCGATGTTGGTCATCTCGCCCGTCGAGGTGTCCTCAAGATATTGGAAATAAAGCTCGGCCTTGAGATCGAGGGCGGCGCACTTCTTAATGGCCTTGACGGTGGTGCCGTAGCGCTCGGCCAGCGCCTTCATCTCGCCCTTATCGCCATCGGCGCGATACTCGAGCATCTCCTCGTAGTGCTCCTTGACATAGGCGCGCTGGGAGAAGGAGGAGGAGGCACCGAGCTTATCGTAGAGCACGGCCGCCACGAGCTTCATCTTGATGTCGTTGTGGACCTCGGCGGTGATCTTCTCCCCGACCGTCAGCCCGGCGGTATCGCTCGGGGCATCCCAGACGGAGGGATCGGCCTCGTCGGTGCTGAAGAGGCCGTAGCGGATCATGCGCTTTTCCTTATACAGCGAAAACCAATACGCATACATCTCACGGCTCACCGTGACACCGCCGTAGCGGAGGACGGGGTCCTTCGGGATCAGGAGGAGCGTACCGAGGAGCAGGACGATCACGAGCAGCCCGGCAATGAGCGAGATCAGCCCGCCCCGCGAGAGACGGGGAGAGGGCGTGCCTTTGGTCTTGGTCTTGTCTTTCATGTTAGGTTTCCTTTACTTTTTCTGAATTATCGGCCCCCATGCCGCGCCGATAGGCCAGCAAGACGCGGAGCGCGAGGGAGACGGCATCCTCGCCGTGAGAGAGGCGAAGGGTAACGAAGGGAGGGGTCCCCGTTATACGGAGGGTCGGGAACTCGGCAAAGGCCTCGCTCCACGCCTCGAGCGAGAGGTGCTTGAAGCTGAACTTCAATTCCCCCGCCCGCAGCTCGACACGATCAATGCCTGCGGCGGCGGCCGTCGCACGGCAGAGCGCCACGTCAAGCAGGGCGAGCACGGGGTGGGGCGGCTCGCCGAAGCGGTCACACAGCTCGTCAAGGACGTCGGCACGGTCGGCCTCGGTCTCGATGAGCGCGAGCTTCTTATACATATCGATGCGGTGCGCCGAGGCCTTGATGTAGGTCTCGGGCAGGAAGGCGCTGACGGGGATATCGATGGTTGCCGTGGGGCGGGGCGGCGGTGTTTCTCCCCGTGCCTCGGCCACCGCCTCGGCGAGCAGGCGCACGTAGAGGTCGTAGCCGACGGCATCGATGTGCCCGTGCTGCTCGGCCCCGAGGAGGTTCCCGGCGCCGCGGATCTCAAGGTCGCGGAGCGCAATGCGGAAGCCGGCGCCGAACTCGGCGTATTCCCGGATGGCCTCAAGGCGCTTTTCGGCGATCTCGGAGAGGGCCTTGCCGGGGCGGTAGGTGCAATAGGCGTAGGCGCGGCGCGTAGACCGCCCGACACGACCGCGGAGCTGATGCAGCTGGGCAAGGCCCAGGCGGTCGGCATCCTCGATGATCAGGGTGTTGGCATTCGGCAGGTCCACCCCCGTCTCGATGATGGTGGTGGCCACGAGAATGTCGATCTCGCCGAGCACGAGCTCCTGCCAGATGTCCTCAAGCTCACGGCGGTCCATCCCTCCGTGCGCCACGGCCAGGCGGGCCTCGGGGAGGGCTGCGTGCACACGCTCGGCCACCCGGTAGATGGTATCCACGCGGTTATAGAGGTACAGCACCTGCCCGCCACGCGCAAGCTCGCGCCGCATTGCCTCGGCGATCCTGAGCTCGTCGTGCTCCATCACGAAGGTGGTGACGGGGGAGCGGTCGGCCGGGGCCTCGTCCAGCACCGACATATCGCGGATGCCGTTCATGGCCATGTTCAGGGTGCGCGGGATGGGGGTCGCCGTCAGGGTCAGGACGTCAACGCCCACGGCCATTTGCTTGATGCGCTCCTTCTGCCCGACGCCGAAGCGCTGCTCCTCGTCCACGATCAGGAGTCCGAGGTCGCGGAAGGTCACGCCCTTACCGAGGAGGGCATGCGTGCCCACGATGATGTCGATCTCACCGCGTGCGAGGCGGCGGAGGATCCTTTGTGCCTCGGCGGGCTTGCGGAAGCGGCTGAGCATCTCGACGTTGACGGGATAGCCGCGCATCCGCGAGAGGATGGTGTTGTAATGCTGGAGAGCGAGGATGGTGGTGGGAACCAGGATCGCCACCTGCTTCCCGGCGACGGCCGCGCGGAAGGCGGCGCGCAGGGCGACCTCGGTCTTGCCGAAGCCGACATCTCCGCAGAGCAGGCGGTCCATCGGGATCGGGCGCTCCATATCGGCCGATATCTCGTCGATCGCGAGGAGCTGCGGGTCGGTCTCCTCGTATTGGAAGGAGGCGGCAAACTCACGCTCAAGGTCGCCCTCGGGCGGGAAGGCAAAGCCCTCCTTCCGCTGGCGGTCGGCGTACAGCGCGAGCAGCTCCTTGGCCATATCACGGGCGGCGGCCTTGGCGCGCGACTTGGTGCGCCCCCATTCGGCACCGCCGATCTTGGAAAGGCGCACGCTCCCGTCCTCGCTGTGCGAGCCAATGTAGCGCGAGACCATCTCGAGCTTGTCGGCACGCAAAAAGAGGGTCTCCTGCCCGGCGTATTGCAGGGTGATATAGTCGGCGGCCACACCGTCGACCGTCAGGGTCTGCATTCCGATAAAGCGGCCGATGCCGTGCATCGCGTGGACGACGTAGTCGCCCTCGTGGAGCTCGGCATAGGAAAGGATCTTGTCTCCGGCGCCAGCGCGCTTGCCGGCATAGCGGCTCCGACGGCGGCGACGGCGCTCCCCGTCCCCCTCGTCGGCGAGGGTCAGGACGGCGATGTGCTCGGTCGGCAGCTCAAAGCCGTCCTCGCCCGTCCCCTCCGTAAGGAGGATCTCTCCGCGCTCCGGCAGGGCATCCGCCCCCTCCGTGACGGGGAAGCCCTCCTGCTTCAGGGCGGCGCCGAGCTCAGCGCATTCGTTGCGCGAGCGGCATTCGAGCAGGATGCGGTAGCCCCCGTCGCGGTAGGCGGCGAGGTCGGCGCGCAAAAGCTCGGGCTTCTGCCCGTAGCCGACGGTGCGGCGGCAGGAGAAGCCGAAGAGGCCCGCAAGGCGCTGCCCCGAGGGGGGCGAGGCAAAGCTGTTGAAGTAGAGGGGGTACTGCGCCTCGGCAAAGCGGCGCAGGGTAACGGCCGCCGCCATCGAGGCAAAGCCACGGGGGAGGGCCCCGTCGGCAAGGAGGGGTGCGGCCGTCTCGGCCGCCGCCCGCTCGGCGATCTCGGCGCGCTCAAGGAGCTCGCTGTGACCGAGGAGGAAGAGGGGGAGGGGCCCCTTGTCCTCAAAATACGAGAGAAGGGTCTCGTGCTCGGGATAGATCAGGTCGATGTATTTATCGGCGAAGGAGATCTCGTGCCCCGAGTCGAGCACGGCAAGCTCGGCCTCGAGAGCCTCGACCACTTCCTTTTTGTCAAGTTTTGTTTTCCTCTTTTTGATATCCTCGCGGATGCGTGCCACGGCGGCGGCATCCGGGATCACCTCGCGCGTTGGAAAAACGGTCGCGCTGTCAAGCCCCTCAAGGAGGCGCTGGGTCAGGGGATCAAAGCTGCCGATGCGGTCGATCTCATCCCCGAAGAATTCGACACGCACGGGGGGATGGGCCCCATCGGCCGAGAAGTCCACGATGCCGCCGCGGTGGGCGAACTGCCCTGCCCCCTCGACGGTCGAGACCGGGAGGAAGCCCGAGGCTACAAGGACCGAGAGGAGGCGCTCGGGCTCAAGCGCCTCTCCTGCGCGGAGGGTGAGCGTGCACGCGGCAAGGCGGGCACGGGGGATCGTGTACTGGAGGGCGGCCGCAGGGGTCGTGACCACGGCGGCGAGGCGCCCCTCAAGGAGGGCGGTGAGCACCGAAAGGCGGCGGCGCTCCTCCTCGTGCGAGGCGGTGATGTGATAGAGGACGAGCTCGCGCTCAAGGTAGGCCTCGGCGCTGAGACCGTCGGCCCGCAGGGCCTCGGTCAGGCGGTGGGCGGTGGCGGCATCCTTCACAAGGATCAGGGAGGTCTTCCCCACCTCAAAAAGGCGGCGGACGCCAAGGACGGTCAGCCGCTCGATCGCCACGCCGGAAAGACCCGAGAGCGCCACGCCGCGGGGCGAGGGCGCGAGGGCCTCGGTGGGGAGTAGGTCAAGGAGGTCACGGGCCTCCTTCGATTCGAGGAGGGCACGGTCGCGGAGCGTCACGGCGTTACCTCGAATAGCGGTTCATGGCCGTATCGCAGTCGCCCTTGACCAGAAGCTCAACGGCGGCGGCAATGTGGGGGAAGCGTGCCGCGAGCGCCTCGCGGTCGGCCACCGGGAATTTCCCGAGCACCCAATCGACGAGGGGATATTCGGCGCTCGGCTTTTCGCCGACACCGATCTTGACGCGCGGAAAGTCCTCGCTCGAAAGACGGGCGATCACGCTCTTCAGCCCGTTGTGACCGCCGGCCGAGCCGCGGCGGCGGATGCGGATGCGCCCGGGGGCAAAGCTGATGTCGTCGCAAAGGACGATCACGCGCTCCGGGGGGATCTTGTAGAAGCTCGCCGCATCGGCGATGGCATCGCCCGAGGAATTCATAAAGGTGGTGGGCTTCATCAGGAGGGCGCGCACGCCGCCGACCGTCGCCTCCCCCACAAGGGCATGGTGGCGCACGCGGTCAATCGTAGCGCCGACGCGCGCGGCGAGGTAGTCCAACGCCAAAAAGCCCGCGTTGTGGCGGGTGTTCTCATATTCCTTCCCGGGGTTGCCGAGCCCCGCCACGATCACCGAGACGGTGCCGGGGCGGTCTTCGGTCTTGCTCCCGATCTTACGGAAAAGCTCAAAAATATCGGTCATCGTTCCTCCGTCGGTGATGCGACGGCGGCAAGGCCGTGCCGACCTTGCCGCCGGGGATCAGTCTTCCTTGTCACGCTTGATGAGGATCATATCCTCGGCATAGGGCAGTCCCTCGATCACGGCGCACAGCGTATGCCACTCGGGGAGCTTGTGATGGCGGCGCGCGTAGTAGATGTTGATGAGGGTCTCATAGTTCATCGTCACGGTGCGGAGCTGGTTGTAGCTCGAGGGCAAAAGCTGGATCATATCGTCCCAATCGGCGCGGTTTTTATCGGCGATAAAGCGCTGACGGGAGGCCTCGAGGCAGGCGATCACTCCGTCAAGACAGGCGAGGGCGGTCTCGCTCATGCGGTCACAGCTGAAATCCTCGCGCGAGAATTCCTTCGCGTGGATCTTGTGCATCGTGGAGCAGGAGTTGGCGACGGGCGCCACCTTGTAGGTGTCGAATTCCTTCCACCAATAGAGGGGGGCGGTGATGTCCATCGAGACGAAGATCTGACGGAGGTACTTGCGGTGGTCGCTCCCCGAGACGGCCAGGCGATGGCAAAGGTCACGGTCGGTGGGGCCGAGGACGAAGTTGCCTGCCTCGTCATAGCCGCTGTCCGAGCGGGCCCAGCTGTTGAGCGGATTGCGTGCACCGCGCACGGCGTTCTCCATATTCATCACCGAGACTCTTTCGACCTTGATCATAGCCCGTCACTCCTTATATACTTGGTTAAGATATAGTATACTATTCGTAGAATACCATAAATCCCCTCGTCTTGTCAATCCCGAGGGGCGAATTTCCACAGGATTTTCACTCACGCCCCCGCATAAGGCGGAGAGGAGAGGCACATACTGCAAGAAAAAAGGAGTGGCTTTATGTCGGTATACAAGATCAGCATCACGACCCGTGACCGCCTGCTACTTGCCTGGCAGCACACGATGGCACTTGTACGCGACCTCGGTGCTTATGCCGAGGAGGAGGGGGCCAAAAGCGAGGTCGGCCGCCTCTTCCTCGCGGCGGCCGAGGAACAGGGGAAGGAGGCCGCGCGCTTCCTTGACGAGCTGCGGCGGCTCGAGAACGTCTGACGGGCGCTACCGTGGGATCTATGGGTCCTGCGGTAGCGTTTTCTTTACATATTGACGAAAATCCGCAGGACTGTTGACGGCGCCGGGCGCCCTCCTCCGGAAAAAGCACACCCGGCTCCCACCGGCGGCAGGGGGCTCGTCTTTCGCGGCAAAAGGGGGTCGCGCCTCTCGCGGCAAAGGAGGAGGCAAGGGCCACCCCCGCCGCTTGGCGGCGCGCATTTTTCCTCAAAATGCCCCAAATGTTCACACTTTAGTCTTGAACTCGCGCGCCCGATGAAGTATAATGCTATATAGTGCTTCAATGTAAGAGAGGAGGGACCCGCTATGAGCATTGCCTTACGGCGCACCTTTGGCGCCAAGCGGCGCGAGATGGATATGACACAGGGCTCGATCGCGCGCAATCTCATCCTCTTTGCCCTGCCGCTCCTTGTCGGCAACCTTTTCCAGCAGCTGTATAACATGGTGGACACCTGGGTCATCGGGCAAACGGGACAGAACGCCGCGTATGCCGCCGTCGGCAACGTCGGGCCTGTCATCAACATCATGATTGGCCTCTTCTCGGGGCTTGCCAGCGGCGCCGGGGTCGTCATCTCGCGCTACTTCGGCGCGAAGGAGGAGGAGAAGGTCGGGCGCGCGGTCCACACGGCGGCGGTCATGACCCTTGTCCTTGCGGCCGTCTTCACGGTGATCGGCGTCACATTGACACCGGCGATCCTCCGCCTGATGTTCCACGGCGGCGATAACATGGTCTTCGCCTACGCCAAGGAGTATCTGACCATCTATTTCGCAGGCCTTACGGGGCTGCTCATCTACAATATGGGCGCCGGCATCCTGCGTGCGATCGGCGACTCGCGCCACCCCTTCTATTATCTGCTCGTCTCGGCCACGACCAACATCGTCCTTGACCTTATCTTCGTCTTTTCCTTTGATATGGGGGTAGCCGGCGTTGCCTACGCCACCGTGATCGCCCAGGCCCTCTCGGCGCTCCTGACCGTCATTACCCTCCTCCGCACGCCCACCTGCGTCCGCCTCTCGGTGCGCAGCCTGAGGGTCGATCTCCCCATCCTCAAGAGGATCGTCCTGATCGGCATTCCCGCCGCCATCCAGCTGGCGCTCACCGCCTTCTCAAATGTGTTCGTGCAGTCCTACATCACCGGCGTCAACGCCACCTCGGTCGCCGACCGCGAGGCCATCCTCAGCGGCTGGACCACCTACTCGAAGATCGACCAATTCCTCTTCCTCCCGTCGCAGTCGCTCGCCCTCGCGGCCACGACCTTCGTCGGGCAGAACCTCGGCGCCGGGGACGTGCCCCGCGCGCGGCGCGGCATCCGCACCGCTTTCCTGATGGCGCTCACCGTGACGGTGCCCCTCATCGGCATCCTGATGCTGAGTGCGCCCTTTATGGCCTCCATCTTCAACTCCGACCCTGCCGTTGTCGAGTACGCCACCCTGCTTCTGCGTTACATCACGCCCTTCTATATCTTCACCTGCCTCAACCAGGTCTTTGCCTCGGGCCTCCGCGGTGCCGGGAACTCGACGGCGCCGATGGTCATTATGCTCTCGTCCTTTGTCGGCTTCCGCCAGTTGTATCTTTTCATCGTCTCGAATTTCATCTCGAACGATCTTCTGCCCGTGGCCTTCGGCTATCCGGCCGGCTGGGCGCTCTGCTGTGCCACGATGGCCCTCTATTACCGCTTCTATAAATTCAAGACCGAGCCGTCGGCGCGCACAGCACCGTAACGGCCGCCCTTTGCGAGGACATATGAAAGCTTTTTTCTCTAAGATCGCCAATGCCGTACGGAAAAACCGGAGGATGCTCGTCACCTTCCTTGTGATCCTTTTCGGTGTCATTGCCGTGTCGGCCGTGACCGCCGCCATCCTGGCCGCCTTCGGCATTATCTACTTCGAGGGGGGCGACATGCACTTCAATGAGTCGCTCTTCCTCACCTTCAAGGGCGCGTGGTACGGCTGGATCCTCTTTATCCTTTTGCAGATCGTGCTCAGCATGCTCCTCTGCGTGATCCCCGGTGTCTCGATGGCCTTTATCCTGCTGTCGCAGACGGTGCTCTACCCCGTGGCCTGGCAGTCCTTCCTCCTCTGCTTTGCCAGCGTCATCATCGCCTCGACCTCGATGTACCTCATCGGCCGCTTCGGCGGATATCCCCTCTGTGTCAAGCTCCTTGGTGAAGAGGACTGCGAGCACGCCCTCGGGCTGCTCCGCAACAAGGGTACCTTCTTCTTCCCCTTTATGATGCTTTTCCCCTTCTTCCCCGACGAGGCCCTCACGATGGTGGCCGGCACCATCAAGATGAAGCTCTCGTGGTTCATCCCCTCGATCGTTGTGGCGCGCGGCATCGGCATTGCCACCATCACCTTTGGCCTTTCGGCCATCCCGTTTGATAAGTTCACGACCCCCTGGCACTGGATCGGCTTCGTCCTCGTCATCGCCCTCCTCGTCGTCGGCGTTCTCCTCGGGGCGCGGTGCTTTTCCCGCTATATGGAGAGGAAAAACGAGGAAGAATAAAGAAACGGACTGCTTTGGCAGTCCGTTTCTTTATTCTTCCCTTTGGCGGCGCTTGATCCTGCACCAATTAACATAGCCGTAGATATCATTGACGAGGAAGACCGAGAAGCAGAGCACCACCGAAAGGTACGAGGCATCCTCGAGGGTCGCCAGGATCCACAACACGACAAGCACGATGTCGTTGGTAGCGTACGCCAGGGCGTACAGGGGGCTGCGCCGGAAGGTCAGATAGACGGCGAGAAAGCTCGTTGTCACGGAAAAGGTGCTGGGCCAGAGGTTCGCCGTGCCGAAGGCGCGCAGAATGAAGAAGAAGCCGACCGTCACGGCCGCCGTCAGAAGCGGCGCGGCCACGGCATCCCGCCACGAAAGGCGCCCGACGCGCACCACGGCGTGCCCTTCCCCGTAGGGGTTGCGGAACCACGCGATGAGCGAGAGCACCGCCATCGGCACGGTCATGCCCGCATAGGTGATCATCTCGCCGTAATAGGCAAAGGAGTAGGAGGTGATGGCGTACATCACCCCAAACACGATGCAAAGTGCCTGCCCGATCGGGTTCCCCTTGGCGCAAAAGAGGACCGCCGTCACCCCGATGAGCGAGGAAAGGAGCGAGAAGAGCCCCTCGCTACCGAAGAGAAAGTGGAAAAGGAGGATCCCCGTGAGCGACCCCAGCCAAAGGATCCACTCAAAGGGCGAAAAATACCGCAAGAGCGCCGCTGCTTTTCCTTTCATACACACCTCAAAAAAAGCATCCGCAGCGCATCTTCTATGACCTAACGATGCGCAACGAATGCCAAGCATTCACTACCCGGTGGCAGCTTTTACACGTATAGTATAGCACGTTTTTTTGAAAAGTCAAGCCCCGGCGCTTGACATCGGGCAAGGGAGGCGCTATAATGAATCGACCACTTACAAAAGGATGGCTCCCATGAAAAAGATCTGCTTTCTCGGCGATTCGATCCGCCTCGGCTATGCCCCCCGCGCCATCGAGCTCCTCGGTGACGGCTATGACTGCTTCTCGCCGGAGGACAACTGCCGCTTTGCGCGCTATACCCTGCGCCGCGTGTACGATTGGCGAGAGGAGCTTGCGGGAAGTGACGTCATCCATTGGAACAACGGCCTCTGGGATGCCTGCGACCTGTGGGGCGAGGGGCCCTTCACCCCGGTCGAGGACTATGTCGCCACGATGCTCGAGGTCGCGCACCGCCTCCTCCCGATGACAAGGACCCTGGTCTTTGCCACCACCACCCCCGTGCGCCCCGATGCCGCCACCGACAAAAACCTCCTCATCGACGACTTCAACGCGCGCCTTGTGCCGCGCCTTCGCGAGATGGGCGTTATGATCCACGACCTGCACGAGGTCATCGCACGCAACGTCCCCGCCTACATCAAGGAAAGTGACAAGATCCACCTGACGGACGAGGGCATCGAGGCGGCCGCCCGTGCCGTCGCGGCGACGGTCGGCCGCCTCGCGTAATTTTTTCTCGGAGTGGGTTGACAACCTCCTCCCCTTGTGCTATAATAATTGGGCGCGGAATGCCGCGCATCGTTATTTTTGTTCCGGGGCGTGGCTCAGTTTGGTAGAGCGCCCGGTATCGGGACCAAGGGTAAGCAAGTGAAAAGGCCACAGTGTGGCGTTTTCACGCAGCGATACCCCACAAAGCAGGGAGTTCGCGAAGCAAGCTGTGCTTGCGACAATGGACGACCATGCGACTGGGGAGGGCAACGGGTGGAACACCCGACCTTCGGAAAATTTCATAAGCATCGGGGCGTGGCTCAGTTTGGTAGAGCGCTTGGTTCGGGACCAAGAGGTCGGGTGTTCGAATCACCTCGCTCCGACCATAAGAAAAAGGACTGCTTTGGCTGTCCTTTTTCTTATGACCGACTGTGGCA
>JAZSGE010000078.1:0-9133 GCA_045532575.1 Eubacteriales bacterium
TATGCCGCCCCAACGACGGGCTCCACGACCCTTCCCATTGATTGCCTCGGCGATCCTGCGGAAGCCGCGAAAATGGCGGTAGAGGGGACATTTGCTTACCACTACAACTGGTACTCGCAGGCATAACCTCGTGGGCTAAAATTGCGCTCTGCACCCTTTCGGTGGACAACCATGCTCGACGCCCGCCTCTGGTCGCCTTCGCAGTCCCCCGAAATGGCACATAGCACCAATTTTATCTCCACGAGGCCCCTCTTTGGCACACAATGCGCTCTTTCGCGGAGCCGAGGACGACCATGCTCGACGACCACTATGGTCGCTTTCTGTAGGGACCGACGCTTGCCCTCCCCGCGGATATGGGACGCTCACAGGTTCGCTATTCCGTCGCTGCGTTCCTTACGAAATGCGCGCTCGTTATCACTCGCTCCATTTCTCCCTATCCTTGGGGTATGCTCTTTGCTCGCCAAGGGGCACGGCCCCTTGCGCTGTCGCGCTTGCAAAACTCCCGTTTTGCGCTCGCAGAGCAAGCGGCGCACGGCTCACTTGTGCAAGCACAGATTCGCGCGTGCTTGCGTATCTCTTAAAGGAAACGCCACACCGTGGCCTTTCCGCTTGCTCACCCGGCGGTCCTCCACCCGAAGTGGCACATAGCATCAATTTCTGCACTACGAGTCCTTCGTAGGCGAATGCTGCGCCCTTCGCCCTTCGGAGGACAACCATGCCCTCCCAATAAAAAAGACAAAAGCCACAGGCTTCTGTCTTTTTTTATTACAGCGCGACCTCGTCGATGTACCGGAGGAGCTCGGAGGGATCCTCGAGGCCGTGCGGGTGATGCCCGTAGCACGGGCGCTTCCATACACGGATCGGGAGGTTGCGGCTTGTGTAAAACTCGGCAAGGATCTCGGCGTTCTCATGCGCGGGGACCTGCTCGTCGATCGTGCCGTAGACAAGTCCCACGGGGAGCTTGTGCTCGGCGAGAATACCGAGACGGTGGATCGGCTGATCGTTATAGGCGTATGCCTCGGCATAGGTCGCAAAGCCCCAGGCCTTCTGCACCTCGGGCCAGCGCACGGTCATGACATCCTTCTCGTGGAGACGATCGGCGATCGAGAAGAAGGAGAGAAGCGGTGCGTCGATGTACAGGAAGGAAATATACTCGGGGTAGCGCGAGGCAAAGGATACGGCGTGGAAGCCGCCACAGCTCATACCGACCGTGACGACCTTGCGTGCCGTGCCGAACTCGTCAGCCAAAAAATCAATGAAGCGGCGCTTGCGGTCGCAATCGTCGTCGGTGCCCCAACGGCTGCGGTTCTTGAGGTAACAGCGGTAGTAGCCCGCCTCGAGCATCGCGATCTCGGTCTTCGGGAAGGCCTCGGGATATTCGGTCTTCATCGCCATCCGCCCGTCAGGACGGGGCGTCTTCGGGAAAACCAGCAGGGCAGGGTAGCCCTCAAACTCAAAATCAATACGGCGGTAGCCGTTCCAGAGACTCTCTTTGTATTCCATGGTAGCTCTCCTTTTTCTTGTTTTGTAAAAGAAACCTTACAGCCTGCCAAGAAGCTGACGACAGCACAGCACCTTCTCAAACAGATCGGTGCGCGTGAACAGATAGTGATTCGAGGCCTCATAGCCAACCGTCGGGTTACGCCCCATGAGCCGTGCCTCGGCGAGGGCCAGCTCCTCCTCGGCCAGGACGATCGGCGTAAGATCCTCCCCTGCCTCGCGCCCCAGGACGTAGAGGAAGTGGTTGTAGGCCGATGAAAAGTGCAGGAGCATCCCTTCGGCGCAGTCAAGGAGCAGGCGGTCATCGGCTGTGAGCGTCTTCCCCTCGTAGGCGGCAAGGAGCATCGAAAATCCCTCCTTGAGCCCCACCGTCAGCGTCTCCATCGCCTCGCCGTACACCTCCCGCGGGAAGGGATGTCGCCAATCGGCCTCCTTGTCGTAGGTCGGGCCGATCATGCAGGCCGAGTAACCGGTCGGCTCGCGCCAGAGCGGAAGGGCGGGGCCCATATGCTGACTGCCGACGTACATCGTCGACACCGAGAAGGGGTAATTGTCAAACGCATCGTCAAAGGCGCGGAGCGCCGGCAGAAGCCGCTCGGGGATCGCGTTCGGGAAGAGCGAGAGAAGCATCTCGTCAAGCGAGGGCATCGGCGCATCCTTCGCCGTCATCCTCGACACCATCGCATAGACCGGTGACGGGAAGCCGCCGTGCGTCCAGGTCATCATCAGGATGTCGGGGTCTGCCTTTTGGCAAAGGTCACGGATCGCCGTGTAGAAATGGCCAAAGACCGGCAAATACGGCACCGAGCACAGCTCCCAGCTGTTGTTGAGCTGGACCTTGGCGGCAATGCGCGCGCCGCGCTCCCGGACCGTCTTCCACCGCCCGAGCGTTACCTCGCTCGGCCCCATGATCGAGATCGAGTAATCGGCGGCCACGGCCTTCACAGGGCCGATCATCTTCTCCTTGCCCCGTTCGCTGACGGCGAGGACAGCCACCTCCCTCGGGAGCCCCGCAACGGTGGCCTCAAAGCCACCCTCCTCCTGATCCCAGCCCCAGCTGTACGCAATGACCGAGACCGAAGGATCGGCGGCCGTCGCCCCCTCGTAGATCAGGCGGTTGACGAGCGCATAGAGGTCGCTCCGCTTCTTCGAGCGGCAGCGTGGACAGGTCGTCTTGCCCGACTCCTTGTGGCTGTAGCAGTTGGTGTGATTTTCCGAGGCGGTCAGCGTGATATAGCCGCCAAGCCCGGGCGCCAGCTCGGTCAGGCGGCGGATGCTCTCGCGGAAGAAGTCCGCGACCTCGGGCACCGAAAGACAGAGCGAGGAGAAGCCCTCGTTCTGCACGTCACCGCGCAGGTCGGGATGCTTCACGAAGACCCCGTCGTTCATCTCGCGCGGCTCGTTGATGTAGAGGTAAAGCCTGAGCCCATAGCGCGCAAGGCGCTCAATCAGGGCATTAAGACCCTTGATGCGCTTTTCCCAGCCGACCGACAGTGCAGGATCGTACTCACACGGGATCATCGAATAGAGGATCGCCTGGCACCATACCCCCCCAATGCCCATCGCCGCGTAAGCGCGCAGAAGCTCGTCGGGGAAGGAGGCCTCAAGCAGAGCCTCGTCGTAAAAGACGTCGCCGTAGAGCGCGCAGTAGGAATGGCAGAAGGAGGCCTTAAAGCGCGATTCGACCGCCGGCGGCACCGCCTTCGGGTAGATCGCCGCAAAATCGAAGGGGTGGAGCGCCGGCGTCCCGACCGCCGCCTCGACCTCCTTCGTCACACGGCGAATGGCCTCGGTCATGCGCTTTTCCTCGTCCGACAAAGGCCGCACGGTTAGGGTCTCGCACTTCGGCTTGTGACGGCCGAGCTTGACGTTCAGGAAATCGTCCTCCTGGAGAATAAAGGCGAGATAGTCCTTGTCCCAGTCAAGGAGCAGACAGAGCTGCTCATAGGTGAGGAGATGCCAGTTGGCGCGGATCAGCGTGATATACCCACGCCGCCGCCAGACCTCCTCGGTCGCCTCGTCGGTAAAGGCCACGCCCATCTCCTCGCCAAGGCGAAGGACGGTCGCCTCGTCGGTCGCAAGAACGCGGGCCGCCCTCTTTGCCGTGATCATCTCGTGATTGCGGTAGAGGAAGCATTGGAAGCGTGTCGGAAAATACTCATACTTGACAGGATCTATCCCGAAATACGGGAGGAGCGGATAGGCCATCGTCGGTACCTCGCTTTTGTTTCTAAGGGTAGTGTATCACCGATAGCAGGAAAAGTCAAGGAAAATCAGGTCTTTTTATCACAAAAAACGGCTCCCCGCAGGGAGCCGTTTTTTTGCTATTGCATTAGGAATAGAAGTCGCCGAGCTTCTTGAGCTTCTCGTACTTCGCCTTCGCGGTGGCCTCGGCCTTCTGGAAGAGGGCCTCAGCGCGCGCAGGATCCTGCTGAGCAAGGCGGGTGTAACGGGCCTCGCCCTTGATGAACGCCTGATAGTCGCCGGTCGGCTCCTTGGAGTCGAGCGAGAAGGGATTCTTGCCCTCGGCCTTCAGAGCGGGATTGTAACGGAAGAGGTGCCAGTAGCCGGCCTCGACCGCCTTCTTCATCTCGGCCTGGCAGTTCTGCATGCCACCCTTGATCGAGTGCATCTCGCAGGGAGCGTAGCCGATGACGATGGAGGGACCCGGATACGCCTCGGCCTCGTGGAGAGCCTTCAGCGTCTGGTTCATGTCGGCACCCATGGCGACCTGCGCCACGTAGACGTAGCCGTAGGACATGGCGATCTGCGCGAGATCCTTCTTGCCGATGGCCTTACCGGCGGCAGCGAACTGCGCGACCTGGCCGATCTGCGAGGCCTTGGAGGCCTGACCGCCCGTGTTCGAGTAGACCTCGGTATCGAAGACCATGATGTTCACATCCTCGCCCGAAGCGATGACGTGGTCAAGACCGCCGAAGCCGATGTCGTAAGCCCAACCGTCACCACCGAAGATCCAAACACTCTTCTTTGCGAGGTACTGCTTGTTGGCAAGGATCTTGGCACGGAGCTCACAGCCGCAATCGCAGGCCTCGAGAGCCGCAACGAGAGCCTTGGTGGCCGCCTCGTTCTCGGCACCGTTGTCCTTCGTGGCGAGGTACGCCTCGGCCGCCGCCTTGACGTCATCCTTCTCCGCCGTCTTGGCAAGCTCCTCAACGTAAGCGATCACGCGCTCGCGGAGGGCCTTCTGACCGGTGTAGATGCCAAGGCCGTGCTCGGCGTTGTCCTCGAAGAGCGAGTTGGCCCAGGCAGGACCGCGGCCGCTCTCACGGTTGACGGTGTAGGGAGTGGAGGGAGCCGAGCCGCCCCAGATGGACGAGCAGCCCGTGGCGTTCGAGATGTACATTCTCTCGCCGAACAGCTGCGTGATCAGGCGAGCATACGAGGTCTCGGCACAGCCGGCGCAGGAGCCCGAGAACTCGAGGAGGGGCTGCTTGAACTGGCTGCCCTTGATGGTCTTGGTGTCAAAGAGCTTCTTGTCGCTGACGTTGGCAACGCAGTAGTCGAAGTACTTCTGCTCGCCCGACTCCTTTGCCTGAGGAACCATCTTGAGAGCGACCTTGTCAGTGCCGTCCTTGGCCGCCTTCTGGTTGACAGGGCAGGCCTTGACGCAGAGGGTACAGCCCATGCAGTCGAGCGGGCTGACGGTCATCGTGAACTTGTAGCCGTTGCCCGACTTGTCACCGACGACCTTCTGGATGAGCTTCATGCCGGCAGGCGCCGCCGCGACCTCCTCGTCCGAGAGGGCGTAGGGACGGATGGTGGCGTGCGGGCAAACGAAGGCACAGCTGTTACACTGGATGCAGTTCTCGGGGATCCAGGTGGGGACCGAAACGGCAACACCGCGCTTCTCGTAAGCGGCAGCACCCTGCGGGAAGGTACCGTCAACATACTTCTCGAAGGCCGAGACAGGGAGGCTGTCACCCTTCATGGCAACGACGGGGTTCACCACGTTGTTGACAAAGTCAACGAGCTCGGGGCGCGTGCCGGTGGCGGCGGGAGCGGCAGGGGTCTCGCCGGCGGTCTTCCAGGCCTCGGGAACAGCCACGAGATGCAGGGCATCCTTACCGCTGTCGATGGCCTTGTGGTTGAGGTCAACGATATCCTGGCCCTTCTTGAGGTAGGACTTCGTCGCCATGTACTTCATGTACTCGATGGCCTCGGCGCTCGGCAGGATGTTCGCAAGAGCAAAGAAGGCCGACTGGAGGATGGTGTTCTTGACCTTCGCGTTACCGAGATCGATGGCGAGCTTGGTCGCGTTGATGGTGTAGAACTTCACGTTGTTGTTCGCGATGTAGGACTTGACGCTGGCGGGCAGATGCGCGTCGAGCTCCTCGTCGCTCCAGGCACAGTCAAGCAGGAAGGTACCGCCCGGCACAACATCCGAGACCATGTCATACTTCTGCAGGTACGCCTGGTTGTGGCAGGCCACGAAATCGGCCTTGTTGATGTAGTAGGTCGACTTGATGGGCGTATCGCCGAAGCGCAGATGGCTGATGGTGATACCGCCGGTCTTCTTCGAGTCGTACTGGAAGTAGGCCTGGATGAACTTGTCGGTGTGGTCACCGATGATCTTGATCGAGTTCTTGTTGGCACCGACAGTACCGTCGCCGCCAAGACCCCAGAACTTGCAGGAGATGGTGCCGGCAGGCGCCGTCGCGGGAGCGACCTTCTCGGGGAGCGAGGTGTCGGTCACGTCGTCAACGATACCGATGGTGAAGCCGTTCTTCGGAGCGGCGGCAGCCAGGTTCTCGTACACGGCAAAGACCGAGGCAGGGGTGGTGTCCTTCGAGCCGAGACCGTAGCGGCCACCCACCACGGCGATATCCGAGCGGCCTTCGCGGGCGAGGGCGGCAATGACATCGAGGTAGAGGGGCTCACCCAGCGAGCCGGGCTCCTTAGTGCGGTCGAGGACGGCGATCTTCTTGACGGTCGCAGGGATGGCGGCCGCGAGCTTCGCCGACACGAAGGGGCGGTACAGGCGGACCTTGACAAGGCCGACCTTCTCGCCGTTCGCGTTCATGTAGTCAATGACCTCTTCGATGGTGTCACAGACCGAGCCCATCGCGATGATCACGCGGTCGGCGTCGGGCGCACCGTAGTAGTTGAAGAGCTGGTAATCGGTACCGAGCTTTTCGTTGACCTTGCCCATGTACTCCTCAACGATAGCCGGGAAGGCATTGTAGTAGCGGTTGCAGGCCTCTCTGTGCTGGAAGAAGATGTCACCGTACACGGCAGAGCCGCGGAGGACGGGGAACTCGGGGCTGAGCGCGCGGGCACGGAACTCGGCCACGGCGTCGTAATCGACCATCTCGGCAAGATCGGCGTAATCCCACGCCTCGATCTTCTGGATCTCGTGCGAGGTACGGAAGCCGTCAAAGAAGTTCAGGACCGGAACGCGGCCCTTGATGGTGGCGAGGTGCGCCACAGCACCGAGGTCCATGATCTCCTGCGCGTTGGTCTCGGCCAGCATGGCATAGCCGGTCTGGCGGCAGGCGTACACGTCGGAATGGTCACCGAAGATATGGAGGGCGTGGCTGGCAACGCAGCGGGCCGACACGTGGATAACGCTGGGGAGCAGCTCACCCGCGATCTTATACATGTTCGGGATCATCAGGAGAAGGCCCTGCGACGCCGTGTAGGTGGTGGTGAGAGCGCCGGCGGCCAGAGAGCCGTGGACAGCACCCGCGGCACCCGCCTCGGACTGCATCTCGGTAACCTTCACGCGATCGCCGAAGATATTATCGGCAGGCTTGCCGAAAATGTTCTTGTTCGATGCGCTCCAGCTGTCGGTGACCTCGGCCATCGGGCTGGAAGGGGTGATGGGGTAGATGGCAGCAACCTCGGTGAACGCATACGATACGTGCGCCGCCGCGGTGTTACCATCCATAGAAATCTTTTTTCTTTCCATGTGACTTTCCTCCATTTTGCTATATATTTTTTGTTTTTTTAAAAACCGATCCTGTGTCAGGGCCCCTATGGGGCCAAGACCAAAGGTCATTATACCACATAGGGAGACAAAAGTAAATATCTTTCCCTAAATATTTTAGAAAGAAAAATGAGGCGCCCTTGACAAATCCCTCCCCGGCCGATATAATAGGGAGGTAATGAACAATACCAAAGAGGAACCGTTATGCTTGGAGATTCAAAGGTCATCTTTTCCGGCGTCCAGCCGTCGGGGAATCTGACGATCGGCAACTACCTCGGCGCCATCCGCAACTTTGCGGCCTTTTCCGAGGAATACCGCACCTTCTACTGTGTGGTCGATCTGCACGCCATCACCGTCCGCCAGGTCCCGGCCGAGCTGCGCCGCCGCACCTATGAGACCCTCGCGCTCTATATCGCCTGTGGCCTCGATCCCGAAAAAAATACCCTCTTCGTGCAGTCGCACGTGCCCGCGCACTGTGAGCTGTCCTGGATGCTCGGGTGCCACACGATGTTCGGTGAGCTCTCGCGCATGACGCAGTTCAAGGATAAGAGCCAGAAGCATGCCGACAACATCAATGCCGGCCTCTTCACCTACCCGGTCCTGATGGCCTCGGATATCCTTCTGTATCAGACCGACCTTGTGCCCGTCGGCATCGACCAGAAGCAGCACCTTGAGCTTTCTCGCGATATCGCCATCCGCTTCAACCACCTGATGGGCGATACCTTCACGGTGCCGGACGGCTATATCCCCAAGGAGGGCATGAAGATCATGTCGCTCACCGAGCCGACCGCCAAAATGTCGAAGTCCGACCCGAACCCGAACGCCGTTGTCTATATCCTTGACAGCAAGGATGACGTCATGCGCAAGTTCCGCCGTGCCGTCACCGATTCGGGGAGCGAGGTCCGCTATGACGAGGCGCGCCCCGGCATCGCCAATCTGATGTCGATCTACCGTTGCTTCACCGGCAAGGAGTATCCCGAGATCGAGCGTGACTTTGAGGGCCGCGGCTACGGTGACTTCAAGGCCGCCGTCGGCGAGGCCTGTGCCGATGCCCTTGCCCCCGTCCGCGAGGAATTTGCCCGTCTTATGGCCGATAAGGCCTACCTTGAGAGCGTGATGAAGTCGGGTGCCGAAAGCGCCGGCCGCGCCGCCGCCCGGACGATGAGGAAGGTGAAGCGCAAGCTCGGCTTCACCGACCTTATGGGCTAAAATTGCGCTCTTCGCCGCCGAGGACGACCATGCTCGACGTAGGTAACTACGCCTTCTGTAGGGACCGACGTCCCCGGCGGTCCCCCCTCGACGACAAAGTGCATCAATTTTCCCTCCGCGAGGCCCCCTCTTTGGCCAAAATTGCGCTCTGCTTGCCTTCCCTGGTGAGGGAAGGTGGCGCCGTAGGCGACGGATGAGTCGTACTGTGCGCATTGTCAGAAACCTTCTCATCAATTTTCCCACTCCGCGAGACCCTCTCACCGGCTAAAATTGCGCTCTGCTTGCCTCCCCCTCCGGGTAGCGCAGCGATGGCGAGGGCTTGCGAAAAAACGCCACACCGTGGCGTTTTTTTCTCGTTTTTTTCTTGCTTTTTCGGCTTCTCTGTGATAGAATAGGGTAACAGCAGAAGTCTTCTCCCTATACACAGAAAGGAAAAAGAAATGAAAGAACTTGACCTCGCCTCGCTTTCGACCGAGC
>JAZSGE010000082.1:0-16825 GCA_045532575.1 Eubacteriales bacterium
TTGCCTTTTTCGGCAAATTGTGATATACTTAAAATGGAATACCGTAGGGCACTATGTGCCCTTGACCGAAAAGGAGGAGCTCGTATGAAGCGGATGCGTTTGGTTTTTCTTCTTGTGACCGTCGCTTGCACGGCCCTTCTCCTTTTGGCCTGTGACTTTGTCGGCGGCGGGGAGGATACCACCACGGCGGAGACGACCACGGTGACGACTACCTGTGCCGCCCACACCTGGAGCGAGGGGTACGTGAGTGAGCCCACCTGCGATTCCTCGGGCGTGACCGTCTATTACTGCACCGCCTGCGGCGAAAGCAAGAGCGAGCCGATCCCGAGCACGGGGCACACCTTCTCGGACGAGTGGTCCTCGGACTACGATGAGCATTGGCATGACGCGACCTGCGGCTGCACGCTTGAGCGGAGCGAGAGGGCCACACACACCTGGGATGAGGGCCGCGTGACGACTCCCCCGACCTGCGCCGAGCGCGGCGTGTATACCTACACCTGCACCGTCTGCTCGGCGACCCTCCCCACACCGATCGAGTGCCTGCCGCACACCTATACCGATGGATGGGTGGCGGATGACGATGGGCATTACCGCGCCATGGCCTGCGGCTGTCCCTATTACAAGGGAGAGAGGTACAGCCACGAATGGGACGAGGGGACCGTGACGACCCCCTCGACCTGCACCGAGCGCGGGGTCCTCACCATGACCTGTACCGTTTGCGAGGCCACCTGGGAACGCCCCGCCCCCCTCTCCGACCACACCTATGCGGAGGAGTGGACGTCGGATGCCGGCTACCATTGGCACGATGCGATCTGCGGGTGCGAGGGCAAGCGGACGGTCCGCCAGGCGCACAACTGGGATGCGGGAACCGTTACGACACCGCCGACCTGCACCGTGGCGGGCGTGCGCACCTATGTCTGTACCGACTGCCTGCGTGAGAAGACCGTGGCGATCTCCCCGACGAGGCAGCATATCTACGAGGAGAGTGTGATAGCGCCGACCTGCAAGGCCGAGGGCTACACCCTCCACGATTGCACCATGTGTAGTGCGAGCTACAAGGATACCTATACGGAAAAGCTCTCGCATACGTATGAGGATACCGTCACAGCGCCGACCTGTACGGCAAAGGGCTACACCAAGCACACCTGCACCGCCTGCGGCACAAGCTACAAGGATGCGTATACCGCCATCCTTCCGCATACGCGCGAGGCCGAGGTCATTCCGCCCACCTGTGAGGCGCAGGGCTACACGACCCATGTCTGCACGTCGTGCGGTGACCACTACGAGGACACCTATACCGAGGCACTCGGGCATGACTATCAGAAGACCGTCAAAGTTCCCACCTGCACCGAATGGGGCTATGACAGCTACGTTTGCCGGCATTGCGAAAGCCGGAAAACAGGCAACTATCAGAGTCCCTTCCCCCATAGGTATGAGAATGGGTTCTGTACGGGATGCGGCCTGAATGAATACAGCATGGGCCTTGCCTATACCGTAAGTGAGGACGGCACCTATTGCACGATCAGAGGTATCGGCATGTGCGAGGACACCGCCCTTATTCTCCCCCATACGCATAATGGGCTCCCCGTGCGAGAGATCGCCCCCTCGGCCTTCCTCGGGAATACCGCCATCACCTCGGTCACCTTCCTTGAGGGCGATGGGGTGCAGGTGATCGGCGCCTCCGCCTTCCGCGGCTGTACGGCGCTCGACGAGGTCACCCTGCCTGACGGTCTCAAAACGGTCGGCGCCTCCGCCTTCGCGGACTGCCCGACCCTCGGGAAGGTCACCCTTCCCGACGGTATCACCGCGCTCGGTGACACGGTCTTTGAAAACTGCACAGAGCTTTGGGAGATAGCGATCCCCGATAGCGTGACAAGCATCGGCGCCTCGCTGCTCCGCGGATGCAGTGACTTAAGGCGCCTGTGGATCCCGTATATCGGGGCTACCCCCACCGATACCGAGAATACCCACATCGGCTACGTCTTCGGCGGCGCCGATTACACCGAGAACCGAGCCGTGCTCCCGCGATACCTCGGAGACGTGTACCTGACGGGCGGCACCGCCCTCGCCGATTATGCCTTCTATGGGTGCGAGCATCTCACCACCGTTGTGCTACCCACAAGCCTTGTGAGCATCGGGAGATCGGTGTTCTCGGGGTGCACCGCCTTGATGAGCCTCACGGTTCCGTACATCGGTGCCTGCCCCGATGATAGCGAGAATACCCACATCGGCTACTTCTTCGGCGCCGCCGATCACACCGAGAACGGTGCCGCGCTCCCGCGGTCGCTTTACAGCGTGACCCTCAGGGGCGGCAGCTTCCTTTCCGATTACGCCTTCTATGGCTGTGAGTATATCAAAAGGATTAGCCTGCCGCAGGAGCTTGCGTCGGTCGGGACCTGGGTATTTCTCGGGTGCTCGGCCCTCCAAAGCCTCTCGATCGACTCCCGGAACCCCGTCTATCATGTTTCGGGCGGCTGCCTGATCGAAACGGCAACCAAGACACTTATCGTCGGGGGCGCCGACAGCGTGATCCCGGACGACGGGAGCGTCACGGCGATCGGCGATTATGCCTTCTACGGCTGCACCGGCCTTATCTCGATCGTGATCCCCGAGGAGGTCGATTGGATCGGGATCTACGCCTTCTCGGGCTGTACCTCGCTCACCTCCGCCGTCTTCGAGAATACGGTAGACTGGTTCCAAGCAAGGACCTATGAGCTTGCGATCAAGCGTGAGAGAATGCTCGGCGGCGACGAATACGTCGAAAGCGAAAGCTATGCCGCCAAAAGCCTGGCGTCGATTAACGACGACCGGTATTGGTACGTGACCTATGAGCCGTATCAGGGCGTGTCGTAAAAGGAAAAATGAAAAATGAATAATGAATAATGAATAATGAATAATGCAAAAACAAAAAAGCAACCGCAAGGGTTGCTTTGATCCTCTGATATCATAAGCCTTCCCCGGTGGGGGAAGGTGGCGGCGCAGCCGACGGATGAGGTCGTTCCGCCGGCAAACGAAGAGGCCACGGCTGTATTCGTTTTGGCGCGGGTGACAGGACTTACTTCGCTACGCTCGTAACAGGGTGCACCTGCTCTTGCTGCGCAAGACAGAACCGAGTCGAGCTATCTCCCATCAAAACAAAAAAGCAACCACAAGGGTTGCTTTTTTGTTTTGGTGCGGGTGACAGGACTTGAACCTGCACAACCTTGCGGTCATAAGAACCTGAATCTTACGCGTCTGCCAGTTCCGCCACACCCGCATCTTGGAATTCTTCCCACAAGGCACAAACGATTATAGCATACTTTTTTGCGTTTGTCAAATGTTTTTTATAAAAAATCTGCTCGAGTGCAAAAAAAGACTCCAAGGAGGCCGAAAAAGCCTGTCCTTCGGCGCTTTTCACCCCCTCGCCTCCTATTGACAAAAGCACACGCGTGTGTTACAATGAGCGCGTGACAAAATTTTGGAGAAAGAGGCCGACGATGGCGTATACTAAGAGCGAGCTTTCTGAGCTTTTGCATATCATTCTCGACATTGGCGAGCAGATCTCGGCCGCCGGCGGCGAGATCTTCCGTGTGGAGGATACCATCACGCGCCTCGGCATGGCGTACGGCGCCACAAGGACCGATGTCTTCGCCATCACCTCCTCGCTCGAGGTGACGATGGCCTTCCCCGGCGATATCGAGCTGACGCGCACGCGCCGCCTGCGAGAGGGGAAGACCGACTTCCGCCGCCTTGAGGCCCTGAACGCCCTCTCGCGCCGCTGCTGTGCCTCGCCCATGCCGGCGGACGAGCTCCGCCGCGCCCTGACCGACTGCCTCTCGGTGCGCCGCCCCCTGCCTCTCTACATCGGGAGCCTGCTGGCCGCCGGCGGCTTTGCCGTCTTCTTTGGCGGTAGCGTGTGGGACGGTCTCATCGGCGCCGCCTTCGGTCTTCTCATCTGCTTTTTGCAGGAGTCGCTTCCGCTCCTCTGTCCGAACAACGTCCTCGCCTGCTTCTGCGCCGCCATGGCGACGGGCTTCGGTGTCTCGGCCCTCTCGCTCGTCCTGCCCGCCCTGCACCCCGATATGATCATGATCGGCGACATCATGCTCCTCATTCCCGGGATCGCGCTCACCGTCGCCATTCGCAATATCCTCGTCGGCGATACCATCTCGGGGATATTGAAGCTCACCGAAAGCCTCGTGGTCGCCGTCGCCCTCGCCGGCGGCTTTATGATCGCTATGAGTGTGTTCGACATCGGCTATCCCGAGGGCACCTTCCACGGCCCCGCCGTCCAGCTCCTGTGCGGCGCCGTCGGCTCGGTCGGCTTTGCCATGATCTTCCGCCTGCGCCCTCGCTTTCTGCCCCTCGCCGCCCTCGGCGGTATCCTCAATTGGGGCATCTATCTGATCCTCCATGAGCTTGTGGGCGGTCTCTTCTTTCCCTGCCTCCTTGCCTCGGCTGCCGCGGCCGTCTATGCCGAGCTCCTTGCCAAGCGCTTGCACGCCCCTGCGACCGTCTTCTTTGTTCCTGCCGTCATCCCCTCGATCCCCGGGAGCAACCTCTATTACACGATGTTCGGTGTCGTCCGCGCCGACTGGGCCTATGCCGCCAAGAATGCCGTCCTGACCGCCGAATATGCCTTCGCCATCGCGGCGGGCATCAGCATTGTGTTCGTCCTGTTTGCCACAATGGCAAGGATACGCCTCCACATAACCAACAAAATGTAAAGGAGACATTGCATGTGCGTTATTGCTGGCTACGCCGGCCATCGCCGCGCGGCCCCTATCCTGATCGACATGCTAAAAAAGGTGGAATACATCGACGGCGGTCTTTCGACCGGCATCGCCACCGTCCATGAGGGCAAGCTCTATACCGTCAAGGTGCTCGGCGACGTCGAGACCCTTCTCAAAACGACCGAGGCCCTCGATTTCCCCGGCACCTGCGGCATCATCCACAGCCGCCCCTGGGGGGATTTTGCCTCGCATGCCCACCCCTTCATCAGCGAGGACGGCGACTTCGCCTTCTGCGAGAACGGCACCTACTTCCAGGTGACCGCCCCCGAGTTCGAGGCCGAGTCGCGCCGTATTATGGGCGACTATTACCGCCGCGGCGTCACCATCAAGAGCGCCTTTGACGTGCCCGACCACCCCGACTATGCCGTCGGCTGTCTGCGCCTGCCGAACGGGCAGAGCTACCATAACGCCGAGGTCTACGCACAAACGATCGGGGAGGCCGTCAAGGATACCCCCGCCGGAGAGCTGGCCGATGCCATCGCCCGCACGACCTCGGAGATGCTCTCGCGCCTGCCGGCCGAGCTCGTCACCCTCTCGGTGCACGCCCGCCTGCCCGACACTGTGACCGTTGGCCGCGTGACCCGTCCGATGGCGGTCGGCTACGGAGACGGTGAGACCTATCTGTGCACGACCCCGATCGGCTTTCCCGAGGAGATCGCGCGCCGCCCCGTCACCTTCCTTCCGACGGCCTCGGTCTCGCAAATTACGCCGAAGGGCCTCACGGTCAGGAGCTGCGGCATCCCCGGCGTCCGCGTCGAGGAGGTCGATGCCCGTATCGTCGCCTACCTCCGTCCCCGCATCGAGGCCGCGCTCAGCGGCAAAAGGGACGCCCCTGTGTCGCTCTACGGCATGGACTCCGCCACGTGGCATAAGGAAATGTGGCATGAGCCGATGATCGACTGCCATATCGTCGCCCCGATGGGGCATCTCAAGGCCACCACCGCCGCCGTCTACGAGACCCTCTGGAGCTTCTACCGCGAGGGGCGCCTTGGCCTCGTCCTCGGGGAGGACGACAAGGGCACCCCCGTTATGAAGTTCTATCTCGAGGATCGTCGGTAGAATGCAAAAAAGGCCGCTTTCAGCGGCCTTTTTTGCTTGACTTTTGATCCTCACGGTGCTATACTCTCAATGGAAGAATACAGAAGGGAGAACGATCTATGACAACGGCGAAAAAAGCGGCATCGCACGAGATCAATATGCTCGAGGGACCGCTCCTCGGTAAGATCCTTCTCTTTACCCTGCCGATCATCGGCAGCAACATCCTCCAGTCTCTCTTCAATACCGTCGATATGATCGTCGTCGGCCACTTCGAGGGGGATATCGCCCTCGGCGCCGTCGGCACCTGCGGCTCGCTCATCAACCTGATCCTGTCGCTCTTTATCGGTCTGTCGCTCGGCGCTGGCGTCTGCGTGTCGGTCGCGCTCGGTGCGCGGCAGGGAAGGGATGTCGCGCAGTTCGTCCACACGGGGATGACCACCGCCGCGATCGCCGGTGTCATCGTTGCCTTGATCGGCTTCTTCGGTGCCCCCGTCTTCCTCTCCTGGATGAACCTTGAGGGCGAGCTCCTCCGGATGGCGACCCGGTACATCCGCGTCTACTTCCTCGGTGCCCCCGCCGTCACGATCTACAACTTCGGCTATGCCATCATGCGCTCGCTCGGCGATACGCGCCGCCCGCTCCTCTACATTCTCATCGCCGGTTTCGCCAACGTCGGCTTTAACCTCCTCTTTGTCGCCGTCTTCGGGCTCGGTGTCATCGGTGTCGCCCTCGGTACGATCATTTCGCTCACGACCTCGGCCACCCTGATCGTCATCAGCCTCTGCCGCTATCAGAATGACTGCCGCCTGACCCTCCGTGGCCTCGGCATCTCGCGCCGCCACCTTCTTGAGATCCTCCGCATCGGCATTCCCTCGGGCATCCGCGGCGCCCTCTTCGGCCTCTCCAACACTATGCTCCAATCGGCCACCAACAGCCTTGGCGATATCGCAACGGCGGGCAACGCCGCCGCCTCCTCGATCGAGTCCTTCCTCTATCTCTCGGTCTCGGGCTACGCCTCCACGGCGGCCGCCTTCGTCGGGCAGAACTATGGGGCGGGCAACCACCGCCGCCTCCGCCGCGCGACCCTCCTTTGTACCTCGCTCTCGGTTCTGACGGGGGTCGTGGTCGGCGGTGCCTTCATCCTGCTCCGCGCCCCCCTCGTCAGCCTCTATCTCCCCGCAGGGAGTCCTGCCGTTGAGTATGCCTACCAGCGCATCCTCGTCGTCTTCCTCCTTTATGGCTTTGAGGGCTTCTTCGAGACCCTCGGCGGTGCCCTCCAGGGCATCAAGGTGATGATCAAGCCGACCGTCTCGACCATTCTCTGCATCTGTGTTTTGCGCCTTGCCTGGATCTTCTTTATCTTCCCCCTCGCCCCCTTCCATTCGATCGGCGGCCTCTACGCCTGCTACCCCGTCTCCTGGTTCATCAACACCGTCGTCCATCTGATCCTTGTCGGGTATTCGTACCCGAGGGTGTGTCCGAAGGAGCCGAAGGAGGCGTAGGGCTTCGAATTTTGGCCTATACCGCCGCTCGCTCCCCTTGACGTACGGTCCTTGTACGCCGGCGGGTCGCGATCGGCGATCTAGGCTCAAAATTCGCGCGCCCGGGCACAGCCTACCGCCGCTCGCTCCCCTTGACGTACGGCCCTTTGTACGCCGGCGCGTTAAAAGAAAACATCAGTGCTTGCACGCACTGCGGTTTTCCTTTAATATTCGTACGTAATGACCGCCGTCACCGCCGCTCCCTCGCGGCTCGTGTAGGTCAGTCTCGTCGAGGTCGGCCGCTCGGTCGCGGCGTCGATCTCGATGCGTATCGAAAGTCCGCTCACGCCGAGGAGATTAACGTCGAACATCGTAACGATCAGAGCATCGCGCGCCCGGGCCTCGAGAACGATCCTGCCGTTCTCCTCGGTGATCGTGTGGCTTTCAAGGTTGGCTGCGTTCAGCGAGGGGGCCTTGAGGACCACGCTTTCGATCGCCGTAAGGATCGCGTTGTCGATCTCGCCCGAATCCTCGGTGATGGCATCTCCCTCGATCGTGACGAAGCCTCGGTGCTCGCCGATCGCCTCGCCGGTCGCAAGTGCCTCCTCAAGAGGCAGGAGATAGTCGATACGGTAGGTATACCTCTCAGCGGCCGCCGTCACCTCAAACTCGAGGTCGGCCGTCAGTGTGACGGCAGGGTCGGTGTAGACGGCAGTAATGTCGGCCTTCGACTTCTTCGGCGAGGCTGCGTCCAGCATCTCGTTGATGCCGGCAAGCGAGAGCTTGTCGCGCCCGAAGAGCGAGGAGAAAAGCGAGCAGGAGGTGAGCGCCGCCGCAAGGAGAAGGACGGCAAGGGGAAGCGCGATTTTACGAAAAACTTTCATTGTGATACCTCCCATTTACAGCCAAATGCCGAAGCGGCGGCGGACGACGAGGATAAGAAGTGCCAGAAGCGTGACCGAGGAGGAGAGGAGCCCTGCGTCCATGCGGACCGTGTCGGTCACGGTCCTGCCGAAATCCTTGTTGGTTGCCGTGAGCTTTTCCCCGTAGGTCTCAAGCAGCGACGCGAGCTGTGCCTTCTCGGCCGCAATGTCGCCGTCCTCCAGATAGGGCTCCATGGCCTTCGCCGTAAAGGCGGCCGCTACAAAGTCCTCGGCCGTCGTAGCGCCGGCCGCCCGTGCAACGGCGGCCTTATAATCGGCGGGCAGGGGCAGGGGGAGGGCCTCGGTGGGCGTATCGGTCATGGTGTACTCGCAATCACGGCAGACGTGCCTCGTATATCCGGCAACGCCGATCGAGGGTGGCACCACCGTCGACTTATAATTGTGCGGGAGGGTCGGGATAGCCCGTGTCGTCTTGTGCGAGCAGACCGAGCACCGCACGAAGGAGATGCCCTCGGTCTCGCAGGTCGCAGGCTTTTGGTTGTATTCGACGTAGGTATGCTCGCCCGTGCAGAGCTCGGTCGAGATGGGATACGCCTTGACCGAAAGCTCCGAGAGCGCGGTGTCGGCCGCTACCTGATAGAGGATCTCGCCACCGCTCGTGTAAAGCCCGACGATCTGTCCCTCATCGACCGTGAGGACGGGAGACGAAAGCCCCGTCGCGAGGTCGTATTCCAGGATGCGCGTCGGGTCGTTGTAGTAGAGAACACCGTTCCCACCGCCGAGCCCCGAGAAGACGTCCTGGTACACGTAGCCGTCGCCGGCATCCCATGTCCCCTCGACCGTCGTGACGAGCTCCGCCGTGAGCAGATCGTCCGAGAAGCGGTAGATCTTGCCGTCGCGGATGCCGTAGGCGTTGCCGCCCACCATCACGAGCCCCTGCTCAATAAGCGAAATGGCAGCCTCGTCATAGCGCGTGTCGTTGCACACGATGCCGCCGTAGTTCTCGCATTGCTCATGGCCGGTCGCCTCGATGGCGGCATCGCTCTTCAGGAAGTTGTCGTGCGTCGCCGAGCCGAAGGCCTCGTCACCCGAATACGGATCGCCCCACGTCGTATCGACGTGATACCATCTTCCGCCGAGCTTGACAAGGCTCCAGATGTGGTCCTCCCCCGCATACCCCGTGCAGTAGCTGACCGGGATATCGAAATAGGAGAGAAGCGCCGAATAGGTCAGCGTGTAGGATTGGCACACGCCCGTTCCCTCGACGAGAAAGTTGTAGGCATCATAGATCTCGTAAGTATCGTCATAGGTGTAGTGCACCGCGAGATAATCGTGGAGATACAGGCAGATCTCATAGTCCGACCAGGTGGGGTCGACCGTCGCCGCGATATCGTCAAGCAGGGTCTTGTAGAGGCTCCGTGCCGTCGCAAGCGCCGCTCCCGTCATCAGATACGTAGGCTCAACGTCGGTAACGTAGCCGTACGAATCGGTGAAAAAGGAGTATTCGACCGACATATGGAAGAGCTCGCCGGCGGCATACTGCAGATGCTGCATCGCTGCTGAGACCTCCTCCTCGGTCGCGGCGTAGCGCGATACGTCGATCGAGGCGGCGGTGTTCATCAGCCCAAGATAGAGCGTTTCCTCCAGCGCCGAAAGGCCGTCGATCGAGCGGAGCTCGTCCGGTGTCACCGCATCGGCGGCGCTCACCGTCATCGGCAGGCAGAGCGAGAGCAAGAGGAGGGCCGCAAGCAGTACGGCCGTCAGCTGTCGGGTTCGTTTCATAGGGCATCCCCCTTTTTTTATGGTTGTACCTCATTATATCATGGAAGGCCGCGTGCTGTCAAGAAAAACCCCACCCGGTATCCCCCCGTCCCTAGATCAGCGAGAGGTGCCGCGCAATGCTCCACTTGGCCGCGCGCTTTCGCCTCTTGTAAAGCCCCTCCCCCATGCAGTTGATGGGCGAGCGCCGTGCCCCGCGCCTCTCTCCGATATCCAGGCGGATCTGGCGGCAGATGCTCTCCTCGCACACCTCGGCGATCGCCTCGTCGATGGCACGGTTCAGGACATGGTAGCGGTCCAAAACGTCAGGGGCGGCCGCCCGGCGGCGGAGGATCGAGGCACGCCGCTCGTAATCCCCGACGAGCGAAACGATCAGGCGGTCGAGCTCTGTCGGCATCTTTAAGGTCTCACACTTCGTCATAGGCACACCTCACGCCACGCCGCCGTGCAGGAAGTAGAGGACGTCGCGGAGCTCCTCGCGGAGGGCGTCGGCACGGTCGTCAAGCTCCTCAAGGGTCTCCTTGGCGCGCTCGCATTCGGCAAGCACCGCCTCGAGCGCCGCGATCCTCCCGCAGCCCTCGCCCCCCTCCTCTATCGCAAGGAGGAGGCTCTCACGGCGTGCCTCGGCCTCGCGCAGTGCCGCCTGTGTCGCGCGTAAGAGCTCGCGGATCATGGCAAGATCCTCACGGATCTCGGCGGGGGCGCGGCCTGGCCCCTCGCGCCAAGGGTATTCGCGTGAGCCGCGTAAATAATGATACATAAGGTAGTCTCCTTTTCTTTTTTGTCTGTCGTAGGCTGTCTCTCTCGGCGGTATTTTGTCGGTTTTTCTCGCATTTTGTCACTCAATAGGTGACAAGCGCCCGAAATAACACCGCCAAGACCTCCGCCGAGGGGAAGATCCGGGCGGTTTTGCCGCGTTGTGTGGAACGTGGTACGTGACAATTATAGCAGACCAAAAATCACTTGTCAAGTAACTTTTTTGAAAAAATCAGAAAAAGCACTTGCTTTTTTCACGTTTTATGTTACAATAGAAGCAGAAAGCGAAAGGGGAAGGACCATGACCACAGGAGAACGCATCCGCCGCCGCCGTCACGAGCTCGGGCTCACGCTGGAGGCCGTCGCCGCCGAGGCGGATACCAGCAAGCAGACCGTCCAGCGCTACGAGAGCGGGGTCATTGAAAATATACCGAACGCGCGCCTCGCGGCGATCGCCGCCGTCCTGAAGACCACCCCGGCCTATCTTGCGGGCTGGGAGGAGACAGCGCCGCCCCCCTCGGAGGGGGAGGTCCGTCCGCTCCGCCGCCGTCGGGTGCCCCTGCTCGGGCGCGTGGCGTGCGGTGAGCCGATCTTTGCCGAGGAGGAATTCTGCGGCTACGGTCTTGAGGGGGGCGAGGTCGATGCCGACTTCTGCCTGCACGCGAAGGGCGACAGCATGATCGGCGCCCGCATCCATGACGGGGACATCGTCTTCGTCCGCCGCCAGGAGAGCGTCGAGAACGGCGAGATCGCCGTCGTCATCATCGGGGACGAGGCTACCTTAAAGCGCGTGTATTACGACCGCGAGGGGGAGAAGCTGATCCTGACCCCCGAGAACCCGCGCTACGCCCCCCTCTCCTTCGAGGGAGAGGAGCTGTCCTCTGTCAAGATCCTCGGGAAGGCGGTCGCCCTCCAAAGCCGCCTGCGGTGAGAGGATATCGCCCTCGGTATGGCCCCAAAAGGAGCAGAGAGCCTCTGCTCCTTTTTTGGTAAACGAAAACCACGCGACTATCGCGAGGTTTTCGTTTATCAAAAACCCCAAAGCCCCCGGGCTTTGGGGTTTTTCCTTGCTTCTTTTCCGTTTTTCTCAAATTTTCCCTATCCCTTGACGGGCGCCCCCTCGCTATGGTATACTAATAGGGTATGGAACCCACCGACTCTACCTTTACGGAGGATGCCACATGAAGCTCAATTACAAAAAGACCATCTGCGTAGGCTTTGCCTTTTTCCTGATCTCGATGTTCTGGCAGGTCTACGATACCCTCGTACCGAAGATCCTGACCGACAAATTCGGCATGGCACAGACCTGGTCGGGCCTTATCATGGCGCTCGACAATGTCTTCGCCCTCTTCCTTCTCCCCATCTTCGGCGCGATCTCGGACCGTGTGAATTCCAAGTACGGTCGCCGCACCCCCTTCATCTTTATCGGTACCATCCTGGCCGCCGTCCTCCTTGTGACGGTGGCGATCCCCGATACGATGCAGCGCTCGGCCATCGCCGATGTCTCGGCCACCGAGGGCGAGGCCTATACCGAGGCGCTCGACACCCTCTGGGAGCATGACTCCGCGATCCTCGATTGGACTGACCCTGCCGACACCGAGAAGCATAAGCTCTCGAGCCTTATCACCGAGGAGGAATTCAAGGCCATCACGATGAAGATCGAGAAGGATGGCAAGGACGTGACGAACCCGATGTACATCAACGCCGTCGTTCCCGCGCGCCAGGCCTACGCCTCGGCCGTCACCGGGGATCATGTCGCTCCCCTCGTCCTCTTTATCATTCTTCTGTTCCTCCTGCTTCTCGCGATGGGCACCTTCCGCTCGCCCGCCGTCGCCCTGATGCCCGATGTCACGGTCAAGCCCCTCCGCAGTAAGGCCAACGCCATCATCAACCTGATGGGCACCGCCGGCGGCATCATCGTCCTCGGGCTCGGGATCGTCTTCGGCACAGGTAAGGTCGAAAACGCCCTGATGTCCTATACCGTCTTCTTCGCGGTCATTGCCTTCCTGATGCTCGCCGCCCTCGTTGCCTTCCTCTTTACCGTCCGTGAGCCGAAGCTCGTCGCCGAGATGGAGGAGGAGAGCCGCCGCCTCGGTATTGATGAAGCCAAGGACGCCGCCGCGGAGGAGGCCGCCAAGGAGGCAGCCGCCGGCAAGAAGCTCGACCGTCCCCAGCTCATCTCGCTCCTTCTCATCCTCGCCTCGGTCGCGCTCTGGTATATGGGCTATAACGCCGTCACGAGCAAGTATTCGGTCTATGCCACCTCGGTCCTCGCCCGCGACTATAACACCACCCTGATCATCGCCCAGGCCGCCGCCATCGTGGCGTATATCCCGGCCGGTATCGTCGCCTCGCGCCTCGGTCGCCGCAAGACCATCCTCGGCGGTGTCGTCCTGCTCTTTACCGCCTTCCTCCTTGCCTCCTTCCTGAACGCCGAGAGCCACGCCTTCTTCGTCAACGCCCTCTTTATCCTCGCGGGCATTGGCTGGGCGACCATCAACGTCAACTCCTTCCCGATGGTCGTTGAGCTTTCAAAGTCGGCGGACGTCGGCCGCTACACCGGCTTCTACTACACCGCCTCGATGGCGGCGCAGATCGTCACCCCCGTTCTCAGCGGTGTCTTTATGGACCATGTCGGTATGACCACCCTCTTCCCCTATGCCGCCATCTTCGTTGCCCTCGCCTTCCTTACCATGTTCTTCGTCCGCCACGGCGATGCGAAGCCCACCGAGAGGAAGAGCGCCCTTGAGCAGCTCGGCGGTGATGACTAAGGAGAAACCAAGTGAAATTTGAGATCGTTGCCACCTGTCTCTTCGGCCTTGAGCACCTGCTCGGCGAGGAGATCGACGCCCTCGGCTACGAGAGGGTCTCGACCATTGACGGCCGCGTGACCTTCAAGGGAGACCCCGAGGCCGTCGCGCTTTCCAACGTCTTCCTCCGCTATGCCGAGCATATCTACATCAAGCTCGGCTCCTTCCGCGCCACCAGCTTTGACGCCCTGTTTGAGGGCGTGCGCGACCTCCCCTTCGAGGCCTTCATCGGCCGTGACGATGCCTTCCCCGTCAAGGGGCACTCGATCGACTCTCAGCTCCATTCGATCCCCGACTGTCAGAAGATCATCAAAAAGGCCATCGCCACGCGCCTGACCGAGAAGTACGGCATCCGCTGGTTCCCCGAGACGGGTGTCACCTACCGCGTCGAATTCTTCATCCTGAAGGACGAGGCCACCCTGATGATCGACACCTCGGGCGAGCCGCTCTATAAGCGCGGCTACCGGCAGAAGACCGGCCCCGCCCCCATCCGCGAGACGCTGGCCGCCGCCATGGCCGCCATCAGCCGTCCGCGTGAGGAGGTGCTGCTCTGGGATCCCATGTGCGGGAGCGGTACCATCGCCATTGAGGCGGCCATGCTGATGAACAACATGGCCCCCGGCGCCCACCGCGCCTTCGCGGCCGAGGCCTTCCCGATGATCGGCGATCACTTCGCCACCGCGCGTGAGGAGGCCGCCGACGTCGCTGTGAAGACCGCCTTCTGTGCCTTTGCCTCGGATCTTGACCCCGCTATGATCGAGGCCACCGAGGCCAACGCCCGTGCCGCCGGGGTTGGCGATACGGTGCGCGCCTTCCTCGCCGATGCCCGCAAGATCTCGGCCGACGGCCGCCGCGGCACCATCGTCACCAATCCCCCCTACGGTCAGCGCCTCGGCGAGCGCCGCGCCGTTGAGACCCTCTACCGCGAGATCGGTGCGCATTTCCGCTCTCTCTCCCCCTGGCAGATTTACATCATCACCTCGGACCAGGAGTTTGAATACTACTACGGCAAGCGCGCCGACAAGAAAAGAAAACTTTACAACGGCATGATCCCCTGCACCCTGTACCAGTTCTTCAAGAACGAGAAGAAGTAAAAAAACGCCCTTCGGGGCGTTTTTTTGCTTTTGTTATACTTTCCCCTCACTTTGGAAATACTGCCTGTATCAAGCCAAAGGAGAGATCTATGCGCCCCCTTTCCGCCAATTACGAAGATAACGTCGCTACCCTCGAGAGGGAGGTGCGCGTTTCCGAGAACTTCGATATCATCTCGCGCCGCCTCCGTGTCGGGAACGATGAGCTGACCGCCTTCTACATCGACGGCTTCATCAAGGATGCCTCGATGCAGAAGATGTTCCAGTTCTTCTTCGGGATGCCCTCGCTCCCCACGGGAGATAGTGCCGCACGCCGCTTTATGGAAACGAGCGTGCCTTATGTTGAGGTCGATGTCGAGCGCGACCTCGACCGCCTCGTCTTCTTTCTCCTCTCGGGCGCCATGCTCCTGCTCGGCTCGACCTTCGGCGGGGAAGCCCTCGTTGTCGATGCCAGGACCTATCCCGCGCGCCTGCCCGAGGAGCCCGACAGCGACCGCGCCATGCAGGGGGCGAAGGACGGCTTTGTCGAAACGCTGATCTTCAATACCGTCCTTCTGCGCCGCCGCCTGCGCGATCCGCGCCTCACGATGAAGTACCTGACCGTCGAGGGGGCCTCCAAGACCGACGTCGTCGTTGCCTACCTTGACGGCGTCGCCGATCCCAAGGCCGTCGGGGAGATCACGCGCCGCCTCGAGGCCGCCCACCCCTCCTCGCTGACTATGGGCTATCAGAGCCTTGCCGAATGCCTGATCCCGCGCCGCTGGTACAACCCCTTCCCGAAGATCCGCACCCTCGAGCGCCCGGATGCCGCCGCCGCCCACCTCGCCGAGGGGAGCATCCTCGTCCTCGCAGACACCTCGCCCCAGGTCATGGTGCTCCCGACCTCGATCTTCGATTTCATGCAGGAGACCGACGATTACTATTTCCCACCCCTGACGGGCACCTATCTCCGCCTTTTGCGCCTTGCGGTCCTCGTTGCCGCCCTCGTCTTCACCCCCACCTGGCTCCTCCTGCTCAAAAATCCCGCCTGGATCCCTCCGTCCCTCGCTTTCCTGATCCCAAGGGAGCCGGGTGAGCTCCCGATCGCCGTCCAGCTCTTCCTCGCCGAGCTCGCCATTGACGGGCTGAAGCTCGCCTCGATGAACACCCCCGACCGCCTCTCGAATTCGATGAGCGTCGTCGGCGGTCTGATCCTCGGTGACTTCGCCGTCCGCATCGGCTGGCTCTCGGGCGACGTCATCCTCTATATGGCGCTCGTTGCCGTCGCGGGCTTTGCCCAGCAGAACTATGAGCTCGGATACGCCATCAAGTTCATGCGCCTCCTTCTTTTGGCCCTTGTCGCTCTTCTCGGCCTCCCGGGCTATGTCCTCGGCCTTGTCCTCGTCCTTGTCTTCGTCATCACCAACAGGACCCTCCCCGTCGGCCGCGGCTACCTCTATCCCCTCGTCCCCTTTAACGGGAAAGCCCTCCTCCGTCTCTTCATCCGCGTGCCGAAGAACGACCGCGGCAAAATAAAAAATCGCACGGAAGGCTAAAAAATAAAAAAACCTCTTGACAAAACGCCAAAATATGCTATAATGTGAAGGTACCGCATCCGCGGTACTGTAATGCGGCATCGCCAAGCGGTAAGGCAACGGACTCTGACTCCGTCATTACCTAGGTTCGAATCCTAGTGCCGCAGCCAACGAAAAGGGCACCCACAGGGTGCCCTTTTTCGTTGGCTGCATCACGTCGGCTTCTCACCTAGCACCGCAACGCAAAGCGTTGCGGAAATAGGTTCGATTTCGAGCCAAAGCCGTCTGGGAGCTTGCTCACAAGCGGCGCGGCGAAGAAAGCTCGCGTAGCGAGCAATCCTCCTTACGTTGACATTCGGCCACCCAATCGGGTGCCCTTTTTCGTTGGCTGCATCACGTCGGCTTCTCACCTAGCACCGCAACGCAAAGCGTTGCGGAAATAGGTTCGATTTCGAGCCAAAGCCGTCTGGGAGCTCGCTCACAAGCGGCGCGGCGAAGAAAGCTCGCGCAGCGAGCAATCCTAGGCTGCCACCCACAGGGTGCCCTTTTTTGTTGCCCCCACCACTGTCGTCTCATCCGGCACCGCATCCCGGCCAAGAAGATTTTCCTTGCATTCCCGAAAGGATATGCTATAATGAAGCTGAGGGGCAGTTGCCAACCGCCTTCGCGCCCCCTTCGGCATACGCAAGATCGCTATTGG
>JAZSGE010000096.1:0-4146 GCA_045532575.1 Eubacteriales bacterium
ACGATCCGACTTCCCCCTTCGGCACCCCCGGAATGCCCCAAAAACGTGTGGCGCCTATATATATAAATATATAATGAAGAAAACAGCCTAAAATTTTTTGCCTCGAAAAACCCTCATTTCTTGCCCTGAATCCTTTTCAAAAGCCGAAATTTTTGGCTGATGTAAACAATAATATACGAAAATAACTTGCAAATTTCAAAAAGCAATGTAAAAGATACCTTACATTCAAAATGTACAAAAAAGTAGTCGGAGACAAGCCGCCAAACCGCGCTTCGATCCCCGACCGGAGGTAGTAAAAGGAGGCGGTTTTCCGCCTCCTCAAGCAATAATATCCAAGAGAATTTTTGCCGCCTGCGGCGCCTCTCCCCCGAGGCGAACCGCGCCTCCGAGAGCCTCGGTGGCCGCGGCCAACCGCTCGGGGTGAGCCGTTGTAAGCAGAGTGGCGATCGGCTCGCCCCTCTTGACTCTATCTCCGATCCGCCGGCAAAAAACGATGCCCGCCGTCGGGTCGATCGGGTCCTCCTTCACGGCGCGCCCCGCCCCGAGGTACATGGCCGTGCGGCCGACGGCCTCGGCATCCACCCTCGTAAGATAGCCGTCGTCCTCTGCCGTAAGAGTGGCGCTGTGCGCCGCCCTCGGGAGGCGCCCGGTGTCCCGGAGCACCCGGTCGTCACCGCCCTGGGCCGTGACCCATTCGCACAGCTTGCGGAAGGCCGCGCCGCTCACAAGGGCTGCCTTGGCACGGGCCAGGGCCTCCTCCCGTGGGATCATGAGAGCCGACTCGGCCATCAGCGCGGCCAGCATAAGACAGAGCTCGGTGAGCACAGGGCATCCCTCGCCGCGGAGAACGCGCACCGCCTCCTCGACCTCGACCGCATTGCCGACGGCAACGCCGAGGGGCGCCTCCATGTCCGAGAGGAGCGCCGTCACGCGCCTTCCATGGGCGCGCCCGATATCGACCATCAGGCGTGCCAGCCGTTGTGCCTCCTCAAGGGTCTTCATGAAAGCGCCGCTCCCGACCTTCACGTCAAGCACGATGCTCTCGGCACCCGAGGCCAGCTTCTTTGACATAATGCTGGAGGCGATCAAGGGGATGCTGTCGACGGTCGCCGTCACGTCGCGCAGGGCATAGAGCTTTTTGTCGGCGGGGGCGAGATCGCCGCTCTGCCCGACCACCGCCACGCCGGTGCGACGCACGGTGGCATAGAATTCCTCGGGGGGCATCACGGTCCTGTATCCCGGGATCGACTCGAGCTTATCCACGGTGCCGCCCGTCGGCCCGAGCCCACGCCCCGACATTTTGGCTACGGTACAGCCGAGCGCCGCCGCCAGGGGCGCCACGATCAGCGTGGTCTTGTCGCCCACCCCTCCCGTCGAATGCTTGTCGACCGTCGCGCGGCCGAGGGGCGAGAGATCCACCACGTCGCCCGAGCGCATCATCGCTCCCGTAAGGTCGGCGGCCTCGCGGTCGTCCATCCCCCGGAGGCAAATAGCCATCAGGAGCGCCGAGGCCTGATAGTCGGGGATATCTCCCCGCGTATAGCCCTCGACAAAACGGGTGATCTCCTCGGTCGTGAGGGGGAGCCCCTGCTTTTTCTTGGTAATGATGCCGTACACCGCTCAGCCTTCCTTTACGGTGAGGGCGGTCTCAAGCGCTAAGGTCATCATGTCGGTGAAGGTGGTCTCGCGCTCGGCGGCTGTCGTCTCCTCCCCTGTCAGGAGGTGGTTCGATACCGTGCAAACGGCCAGCGCCTGCTTGCCGGTGCGTGCCGCATTCATGTAGAGGGCGGCGGCCTCCATCTCGACACCGAGGACTCCCATGCGACGCCATTTCTCGTTATCCTCGGGCGCATCCCCGTAGAAAACATCGGTCGACAGCAGATTGCCGACATGGTACCGCATTCCGCGCGCTTTTGCGATCTCGGCCGCCGCCGAGAGGAGGGGATAGGAGGCCAACGGCGCAAAGGTGCCGGGGAGATGATACTGCGCCGCGAAGCTCGAATCGGTCGAGGCACCCATCCCGAGGATCAGGTCGCGGACACGCACATCGGGATGCATGCCGCCGACCGTGCCGATGCGCAGGATGGCCTCGACACCGAAGAAGGAGAAGAGCTCATAGCTGTAAATGCCCATTGAGGGCATGCCCATGCCGCTGGCCATGACCGAAACGCGGCGGCCGCGGTAGGTGCCGGTATAGCCCTGCACACCGCGCAGGTCGTTGAAAAGCGTCGCATTCTCGAGAAAATTCTCGGCGATAAAGCGCGATCTCTTGGGGTCGCCGGGCATCAGGACGACGTTCGCGATCTCCTCGGGACATGCGCCGATGTGGGCGGTAGGGGTGTTAGACATGGAATTTTCCCTCCTTTTCGAGTTCCTTGACGATCTTGACAATGCGGCTCGTGCCGAGACGGTCGGCACCGAGCGCCAGGAATTCCTCGGCATCGGCGAGCGACGAGATCCCTCCGGCCGCCTTGATGAGGAGCCCCTTCGGACGGTGCTTGGCAAAGAGCGCCACATCGTGGGGCGTGGCACCGCCGCCGGCAAAGCCGGTCGAGGTCTTGATGTATTCGGCGCCTCCCTCGGCCACAAGGCGGCACATCACGACCTTCTCTTCGTCGGTGAGAAGGCAGGTCTCGATGATGACCTTGAGCAGTCGCCCGTCACACGCCTCCTTGACGGCGGCGATCTCGCGCCGCACAAGGTCGTGGTTCCCCTCGCGGAGCGCGCCGATATTGATGACCATATCGACCTCATCCGCCCCGGCGCGGACGGCATCGGCCGCCTCGAAGCACTTGGCCTCGGTGCGCATGGCGCCGTTCGGGAAGCCGATCACGGTGCAAAGCGGGAGTTTGCCCTCGGTGTGGGCGCGCGCTACGGGAAGAAAGCAGGGCGAGATGCAGACCGAGGCACAGCGGTAGCGCATGCCCTCGTCGCACAGCGCCTTGACCTCGGCGGTGGTGGCATCGGGGCGGAGCAGGGTGTGGTCCACACGGGACAGAACAGTCTTGATATCCATAGTATTCCTCCAAAAGGGTCATATGACCGCAAAAAATCGAAAAATGAGAGTGAAAGCGCACCAACGGTGTGTTTTGAATCGAAAAGGACTTGTCGGCCTTCAAAAAGTGTGTTATACTGAAGAAAAAACAAGGAGAAGCCGCCGTTGAATATTGTGTATAGCGACAAATGGATCGTCGTGGCCGAAAAGCCGCGCGGCGTGCTCTCCGAGGGCTCGGATGCCGCGGGAATGCCGGCGCTCCTTGAGGCTGCGTGCGGTGCGCGCGTCCTGACCGTGCATCGCCTTGACCGCGAAACGGCGGGACTTATGGTCTTCGCTAAGGATGGGAAGACAGCGGGGAAGCTCTCGGCTGCCATGCAGGCAGGCGAGTTCCGGAAGGAATATGCCGCCGTGGTGCACGGGATCCCCGAGCCACCCGAGGGCGAGATGCGCGACCTCCTGTTCCGCGATGCGGCGAAGGGAAAATCCTTTCTCGTCGATCGGCCGCGCAAGGGGGTGCGTGAGGCGGTGCTCACCTATCGGACGGTCGCTGTCCGGGAGGGGGACGAGCCGCTGGCGCTGGTCGCAGTGCGCCTCGGCACCGGCAGGACACATCAGATCCGCGTGCAGTTTTCGGGGCGGAGGATGCCGCTTTACGGCGATGGCCGCTACGGCGGCCGCGAGCGCGCGCCGCTCGGCCTTTTTGCCCGATGCCTCTCTTTTTCACATCCTGTGACGGGGGAGAGAATGACCTTCACCCTCCCCTTGCCAAGCGAGGAGGCCTTCTCTTATTTTGAGGTGGAGGACGCCGATTTCTGAGTTTTTACACCGAAAAGCCGCCATGCGGCTTTTCTTTTTTTATTATAAGGGATAGAGGAAGAGTTTGTCAAGAGAGACGGCAGCAAGAGGAGGGGGAGAGGGATGACGGGGAGAGGTGTGCGAAATTTCGGTGGTTTTGGCGCAAAAACGCGAGATCGCTTTTCTTTTGGGGGACATAAAACGGTTATGGTTTGTTCATATATGAACTTGGTGTAAAAAGTGAGAGGAAAAAGTGCGGAGCAAGGTGAAATACGGAGAAAAATGTGACATGTAGCAGAGTTTTTTGACGATATGAAAAGAAAACATTACAAAACAGGCGAAGGCCGGGGCAG
>JAZSGE010000129.1:0-13297 GCA_045532575.1 Eubacteriales bacterium
GGTCGAAATGCGCGCTCATTCTCATTCGCTTCATTTCTCCCTATCCTTGGGGTATCGCTTCACAAAAACGCCACACCGTGGCCTTTTCGCTTGCTCACCCGGCGGTCCTCCCTCGACGACAAAGTGCATCAATTTTCCCTCCGCGAAAACTCAGTCACTTAAAGCCTTCCCCGGTGGGTGAGCGAGGATAAAAAGCCACGGTGTGGCTTTTTATCGAAGCGAAGTCCTCGACGCAAGGCGCTCGCGGCGCAATCTATGATTGCAACGCACAACAACTATGCGGCAGGACAGGGCAAAAAGGTGGCGCCGTAGGCGACGGATGAGTCGTACTGTGCACACCGCCGCGACAAACCGATGCATCAATTTTACCACTCCGAGGCCCTCTCACCGGCTAATATTGCGCTCTGCCGCCACCCTCCGCTTCCCGTGGCTTCCCGCCCCCTTCGGGCAAAAAGACAAATTCCATCTCAAAAGGAGATCACATATGAACTACACACTTCTTTCCCGCCCCGATGGCGAGACCGCCGCGTACGCGGCCGAGGAGCTTTTTCGCTGCCTCCGGGCGATGGATCCAACGCTCCGGGAGGGCGAGGGCGGCTTTCGCCTGTCGCTGGCCCTGCTTGAGGGCGACACCGAGGAGGACACCATTGCCATTGACGTCAAGGACGGGTGCGGCGTGATCGCCGGCGCGAACCCCGGCGCGCTTCTGATCGCCGTGTACCGTTTTCTTTACGAGCTCGGCTGCCGCTGGACCCACCCGGGTGAGGGCGGCGAGTGCCTGCCGCGGCGCGACTTCCTGGCCGCACCGGCGACCGTCTCGGTGGAGGAGACCCCCTCCTACCGCCATCGCGGCGTGTGCATCGAGGGCGCCGTCTCCGAGGAGAACGCCCGTGAGATGATCGAGTTTCTGCCCCGTGTCGGGATGAACTCCTACTTCATTCAGTTCTTCCGCCCGAGTGTCTTCTTCAAGCGTTGGTACGAGCATTGGCAGAACCCGACCCTGCCGAAGCAGGAGCTCTCGGAGGCCGATATTGACGGCATCCGTGACCGCCTCATCACCGAGATCGACCGCCGCGGTCTCCGCTATCACGCCGTCGGGCACGGCTGGACCTGCGTTCCCTTCGGGGTGGCGGGCGACGGCTGGCAGAGGGAGGAGAACCGGGAGTATCCCGAGGAGTACCTCTCGGCCGTCGCTGAGGTGAACGGCGAGCGCAAGCCCTGGAACGGCGTGACCCTCAATACCAACCTCTGCTATTCACAGCCCGCCGTCCGCACGAAGGTAGCAAGGGCTGTGGCCGACTACTGTCGGGAGCATACCAATGTCTCGGCCCTCCACCTCTGGCTGGCCGACGGCTCGAACAACCAGTGTGAGTGCGAGTCCTGCCGCACAGCCCTCCCCTCGGATTACTACGTGATGCTCCTCAACGAGGTGGACGAGCTCCTTACAGCCGAGGGGTGTGATACCAAGATCGTCTTCCTCGCGTACGTCGATCTTCTGTGGGCGCCCGAGCGCGAGCGCATCAAAAATCCCGATCGCTTCCTCTTGATGTTCGCGCCGATCTCGCGCAGCTATTCAAAGACCATCCGTGAAAGCATCGCCGAGGAGCGCGACTTCCGCCCGGTGCCCTACGTCCGCAACAAGCTCGTCTTCCCGCGCCCCGTGGGACAGAATGCGGCTTACCTCCGTGAATGGCAAAAGCACTACAGTGGCTCGGGCTTCCTCTTCGATTATCACCTGATGTGGGATCACGCCAAGGATGCCGGCTATATGGAGTGCTCGAGGACCCTCTTTGAGGATATGAAGGATCTTGACATCCTCGGGCTTGACGGCATGATCAGCTGCCAGCTCTCGCGCGCAGCCTTCCCGACAGGGCTCCCGCTCTACGGTATGGCGCGCGCCCTTTGGGATAAGACCGCCGATTTCGATGCCGTGGCCGACGAATACTTTGCGGCCGAGTTCGGCGAGAAGGCGCCCGCCGTCCGCGCCTATCTTGAGGAGCTCACACGGCGCCTTGACCCCGTCTACCTGCGCTTTGAGCGCCTTGAGCCGACCCTTGAGCGCTATACGACGCCGCAGGCCGATCCCGCCGTCGCGGAAAGCGCCTCGACCGTCCCCGCCCTTGTGGAGGACTTCATCGCCGCGCATCCCGAGATGCAGGCGCCCCCCTCCGAGCCCTGGCGCACCCTCGCCGTCCACGCAGAGTATGTGACGCGGCTCTCGCGCGTCGTCAGCGCGCGCGCCGCCGAGGACATGGAGGCCTGCCGCGCGGCGGCCAAGGAGACCCACGACTACCTCGCGGCTCACGAAATGGAGGTCCAGCCGCGCATGGACATCTGGAACACGATGTGCGCGGTCGTGCACCGTCTGACTAGCGTCTGATTGCGGCAAGCACGCCCTAAAAAAGGACAGCGAACGCAAAGCGTTCGCTGTCCTTTTTACTATATCCGCCCCAAAAAAGAATGTGAGGTAAAGAATACCTTACACAATAATACCGCCGCCGATCACGCAGTCCCCGTCATAGAAGACGGCGCTCTGCCCGGGGGCAGGGGCACGGGCAGGGGTATCGAGGGTAAGGATGGCACCCTCCCCCCGGGGGGTGACGGTGGCGAGGATATCCCTTGCGTGATAGCGGAGCTTGACAGCCGCGCGGAAGGGCGCCGTCCTCGCCTCGCCGAGATAGCTGACGCGATCAAGCCGCACCTCGGTGCGGAAAAGCTCGTCCTCGTCGCCGAGCGTGACCTCGCCCCTTGCAGCGTTGATCGCCGTCACATAGCGGACACGCCCAAGGGCAATGCCGAGCCCCTTGTGCTGACCGACGGTATAGTGCACGATGCCGCGGTGGCGACCAAGGACGGTGCCCTCGCGATCCACGTAATTCCCGGGCGGGCAGGGGGCACCGAGGATGCGCTCAACGGCCGCCGCGTGGTCACCGTCCGGCACAAAGCAGATGTCCTGACTCTCCTTCCCGGCCTCCGCCACCGGCCCGAGGCCTGCGGCGATCGTACGCACCTCGCTCTTTCTGAGGTCGCCAAGAGGGAAGAGAAGACGAGAAAGGCGCTCCTCCTTCAGGGTATAGAGCATATAGCTCTGGTCCTTCGCTGGGTCCTTGCCCTTCGCGAGGCGGAGGGCACCCCCCTCGCTGACGATACGGGCATAATGCCCGGTCGCAACGGCATCAAAGCCATTCCTATCGGCGTATTCGCAAAGGAGACCGAGCTTTACTGTGCGGTTGCACTCCACGCAGGGGTTCGGCGTGCGGCCGCGCGCGTACTCCTCGGCAAAGGGGCGCACAACGCGAAGGTAGAAGTCCTCGCGGCGATCGAGGGTGATATGCCCGATCCCGAGGCGGCGGCACACGGCCGCGGCGCGCTCGCCCCCCTCGTCTCCCTCGCCCTCGCACAGCCGGAGGGTACAGCCGACGGCCTCATGCCCGGCGGCAAGAACGAGGTGTGCCGCCACGGTGCTGTCGATACCGCCGCTCATCGCCACCAAAACGCGCATACCGTCGCCCTCCTTACCTATTTCTACAATAAATTATAGATTGCCCCTTGAAGATTGTCAAGAGCTGTGGTATAATATACGGGATTTATTCTTTTGAGGTGCGTTCTATGGAAAACAAGAAAAACGGCTTTGCCAGCGGCATCGGCTTTGTCCTCTCGGCCGCAGGCTCGGCGGTCGGCCTCGGGAACCTCTGGGGCTTCCCTTACAAGACGGCGGAGAACGGCGGCGCCGCCTTCGTGCTCATGTACATCGTCTGCGTGCTTTTCATCGGCGTTGTGACGATGCTGTGTGAATTCCACATCGGTCGCCGCGCGGCGGCCAACCCCGTCACAGCCTATAAGAGGGTGCATAAGAATATCGGTTGGTTTGGCCTTATCGGGGTCCTGATCCCGGCCTTTATCATCTGCTACTATTCGGTGCTCGGCGGCTATACCGTCAAGTATACCCTGAACTCCTTCTCGGGCAATGCCGGCATCCTCGGCAGCTTCTCGACCAATGTCGGTGAGGTCATCCTCTTTGCCGCCATCTTTGTGGTGCTGGCGCTCGTCATCATCATGGGCGGCGTCAAGGACGGCATCGAGAAGATGTCCAAGGTTCTGATGCCCCTGCTCTTTCTGATCCTTTTTGCCGTGGCGGTCTACTCGCTCTGCCTTGGTGAGGGGGTCGGCAAGGGCCTTAATTTCTACCTGAACCCCGATTTCTCGAAGGTCACCTTCTCCTCGGTCCTTGCCGCGATGGGACAGGCCTTCTTCTCACTCTCGCTCGGTATGGGCACGATGATCTCGTACGGCTCCTACACGGGCAAGGAGATCAATATCGTCAAGTCGACCGCGATGATCTGTGTCTTCGATACCCTCGTCGCCCTCCTTGCCGGCCTTGCCGTCTTCCCCGCGGTGGCACACTTCGATCCCGCCCTCCTCGAGGATGCCAAGGGCATCGCCCTGATGTTCAGCATCCTCCCCGAGGTCTTCGGCTCGATGGGTGTCATCGGTCAGATCGTCTCCTTCCTCTTCTTTGCGATGGTCGCCATTGCCGCCCTCACCTCGGTCGTCTCGCTCGTCGAGGTGGTCACGCAGTGCATCATCCAGCGCTTCCGCGTTGACCGCCGCCGCGCCGCCTGCGGCGTGACGCTCGTCTGCTTTGCCGTTTCGATCCCCGTCGGCATCTCGCTCGGCAGGGTCGGTATCGTGGAGGAGGCCGGCCTTTCGATCTTCGGCATGGATCTGCTCACCTTCTTTGACGAGGTCACGAACACCGTTCTGATGCCGGTCTGCGCCTTCTTCGCCTGCCTTGTCATCGGCTGGTTCATTAAGCCCCACCGCGCCATGCAGGAGATGGAGGACGGTGGCACGCGCCTCGGCTTCCTCAAGAAGATATTCCCCGTGATGGTGCGCTTCATCACCCCCGCCCTGATCCTTGTCGTTGAGATCGGCGGTATCATCACCAAGATCCGCGAGGGCGCCTGGTTCGTCGTCGTCGCGGCGTACGCCCTCCTCGGTCTTGCCGCCGGGGCCTACTTCCTGTTCTTCAGGAAGCAGGAGACCGGCACGAACGCCGACGAAGAAATCTAATAAAAAAGAGAGCACACAGGTGCTCTCTTTTTTTATATCTCCTCTACCTTAATGAGATTCGTGTTGCCTGAGCGGCCGTCGGTCACGCCGCCCGTGATGACGATGCGCTCGCCCTTCTGCATACCGAGGGTGGCCTTGGCGAGCTGGGTCGCACGGTAGAACAGCACCTCGGTCGAGGGGAGCTTCTCGCAAAGGACGGGGGTCACGCCCCACGAGAGGGCCAGCTTGCGCCAGGTGCCCTCGTCGGCCGTCAGCCCGAGGATGTCAACAGGCGAGCGGAAGCGCGAGACCATGCGCGCCGTCATGCCCGAGAGCGAGCAGGCCACGATCGCCCGCGCCCCAAGGTCGATCGCCATGGCGCAGGTCGCGTGGGAGATGGCGTCCACAGGGCTCTTGATCTTGAACTCGGAGGAATAGAAGCGCTTGGCGTAATGGATGTTCTTCTCGGTGCTTTCCACGATGCGCGCCATGACCGCCACCGTCTCGGCGGGGTAGCGCCCGGCCGCCGTCTCTCCCGAGAGCATCACAGCGCTCGTGCCGTCGTACACCGCATTGGCCACGTCCGAGATCTCGGCACGGGTCGGGCGGGGATTGGTGATCATGGATTCGAGCATCTCGGTCGCCGTGATCACGCGCTTACCAAGCAGGCGGCACTTGGTGATGAGATGCTTCTGGATCGCCGGCAGCTGCTCAAAGGGGATCTCGACCCCCATGTCGCCACGGCCGATCATAATACCGTCGCACACCTCGCAGATCTCCTCGATGTTGTCAACACCGGGCTGATTCTCGATCTTGGCGATGATGTCGATGCCGGTGACCCTCTTCTCCTCAAGGAAGGCGTGCACGTCAAGGAGGTCCTGCTTCCGCGAGACGAAGGAGCAGGCGATGTAATCGACACCGTTCTCAATACCGAAGAGGATGTCGCTCTTGTCCTGCTCGGAGAGGTAGGGCAGATGCAGCACCTTCCCGGGGAAGCTCATGCTCTTGCGGTCGCGCAGCTCGCCCCCGATCAGGACGCGCGTGATGACACGCGGCCCCTCGATCGCCTCAACACGGAAGGAGACGAGGCCGTTGTTGACGAGGATGGTATCCCCGACCTCGAGGTCCTCGGCGATGCCGGCGTAGCTGACCGAGACGGTGCCCTCATCCCCCTCGATGTCCTCTGCCGTAAAGACGAAGGTCTCCCCGTCACGCACCGTGACGGCGCCCTCCTTGAAGGTGCCGATGCGGTACTCGGGCCCCTTGGTATCGAGCAGAATGGCGATCGGCATCCCGAGGCGCTCGCGTACCCGCTTGATGAGCTCGATCTTTTCCTTATGGTCCTCGTGTGTCCCGTGCGAGAAGTTGAGGCGCGCCACGTTCATGCCGGCAAGGCACATCGCGGTCAGCACCTCCTCGCTTGCGCTGGCAGGGCCGATGGTACATACGATCTTGGTCTTTCTCACAGAGAGCACCTCCTTTTGTTTTCCCACATAATTATATAGTCTCGGCCCCCCGCTGTCAATGGAAAAACGGATAGAAAAGCGGTCGTCTGTCCGATATTTTTGCGGCGTTTTTTAGAAACTGTGCTATAATGGAGGGAGAAAACCGAAAGGAGCCAACCATGCTCGCCCTCTATATCCTTGCCCCCCTCGCCGTCCTCTTGACGCTTGCCCTCCTTGTCCTTTTGCTCGTCTTTCGCAAGACCCTCTATATGTCAGAGGGGCGGAAGGCCGCCGCTGACCCTTATCGGATGCCCCCCGGCTTCGGCGCTCCCGATCCCACCATGCTCCGCCTGATCGAGGAGCTGGAGGCGCGCCCCTATGAGCCCGTGACCATCGAGGCGCGCGACGGCACCCGTCTCTTTGCCCGCTATCACCACGTGGCCGACGGTGCCCCCCTCGAGATCCAATGCCACGGCTACCGTGGCGTATCCACGCGCGACTTCTGCGGTGGCAACCCCCTCGCCGCCTCGCTCGGGCACAATACGCTTCTCATCGACGAGCGCGGTGCGCGGCAGAGCGGCGGGAACGTCATCACCTTCGGCATCCGCGAGCGCTTCGATATCCTCGATTGGGTCGCCTACGCCTGCCGCCGCTTCGGGGAGATCCCGATCTTCCTTGTCGGCGTGTCGATGGGGGGCGCCTCGGTCATCATGGCGAGCGGCGAGCCCCTGCCCAAAAACGTCGTCGGCGTGATCGCCGATTGCCCCTATTCCGCCCCGCGTGATATCATCTGCAGTGTCATCCGCAAAATGCACCTCGCCCCTGCCCTCGCCTATCCGCTGGTGACGGCCTCGGCCCGTCTTTTCGGCGGCTTTTCGCTCTCCGAATGCACCGCCATCGAGGCGGCCGCGCGCTCGGGGCTGCCGCTGCTGCTCCTCCACGGGGAGGAGGATACCCTTGTTCCCTGCGAGATGAGCCGCCGCATCGCCGAGGCAGCCGGCGAGCGTGCCACCCTCCTGACCTTCCCCTCGGCCGATCACGGGATGAGCTATATGAAGGACCCCGACCGCTACCGCGCGGCCATCACGCGCTTTACCGCCGACTGCCTCGCAGGGGCCGGGCGCACCTAAAGTCCACCATTTGCAATCAAAGGGCGGCCGAATGCAAAAAAACGCAATGGACAAACCTTGTCCGATGGCCTATAATGAGGGTAGTAATTTCACAAGGAGAGCCGTATGAAACAGTTTACCGTCGATACCCTGACCGTCAAGATCGAGGACAGCCGCCGCGCGATGGGCGCCCTGGCCGCCGCCGAGATCGCCGCTACCATCCGCTCCCTGCTCGAAACACGCGAGTATATCAACATGATCTTTGCCGCCGCCCCCTCGCAGAATGAGGTGCTGGCCGCCCTCGTCGCCGACCCGACGATCGAGTGGTCGCGCATCAACGCCTTCCATATGGACGAGTACATCGGCCTCCCGGCGGATGCCCCCCAGCGCTTCGGCAATTTCCTTAGCGACCATATCTTCTCGCTCGTGCCCTTCCGCTCGGTCAATTACATTGATTCGTCCAACGAGGCCGAGGCCGAGTGCCGCCGCTATACCGAGCTCCTTACGGCCTATCCCACCGATATCGTCGTCATGGGCATCGGCGAGAACGGCCATATCGCCTTCAACGATCCCGGCGTTGCCGACTTCAACGATCCCGCCGTCATCAAGCCCGCAAAGCTCGATGAGGTCTGCCGTATGCAGCAGGTGCACGACGGGTGCTTCGCCTCGATCGACGAGGTGCCGACCCATGCCTTCACCCTGACCTGCCCGACGCTCGTCAAGGCCACCTACAAGTTCTGCATCGTGCCCGCCCCCACCAAGGCTGCGGCCGTCGCCAGAATGCTCACGGGCGAGATCTCGGACGAGTGCCCCGCGACCCTCCTCCGCACGGTGGAGAACGCGACCCTTTACCTTGAGCCCGACAGCGCCTCGAGGCTCTGAGAAAAAAGAGAGAACCGATCGGCAAAAGCCGAAACGTTCTCTCTTTTTTTGTCTTTGGACAGCGCCTTTTAATTTTTCCTTCTCAGCTCGGTAACACGAAGGAGCGCGGGCGAGAGGAGCAGGTTGGCCGCCAGCTCAAAGATGAAGTTGAAGCCGACAAAGAAGACCATAAGATACGCAAAGATCGACATATCGGCGCCCCCGGCCATCTCTCGGACGGCCTCCATAAAGAAGGTCAGGCACCCGAGGAGGAAGATGCCGGTGTTGACGATCGGGCAGACGGTGGCGGCCACAAGCATCGCAAGGTAGCGGTTTTTGCTCTCAAGGAGGCGATAGACGAGCCCCCCGCACAGACCGGCCGCCGTTCCCTTGATAAGGACCGTGATAACGGTACCGAGGGGGCTGAGGCCGAGCCAGAAGGCGGCATCCGCCGTCAGGAAGAAGACTGCGCCCGACACAAAGCCGAGCCAGGCACCCGCGCCGGGGCCGAGAAGAGCGCCGCCAAGCACGACGGGAACGAGGGTCAGGGAGATCGAGGCGAGGCCGCCGATCTTGATAAATCCGCCGAAGTAAGAGAGCACTGCGACAAGCGCCGTCAGGAGCGCCGTCAGGACCAGGGTCTCGGTTTTTTGGTTTGTTCTTCTTGCTTGCATAGTCCCTCCTTGCCGCCCACCGTGGGACGGGCATCGTTTTGATGCACCGATTATAGCACAAGAGGCGCAAAAATGCAAGGGCTTTTTCCTTTTTTCTCTTGACAAGGCCGTCGCCGCGTGCTATACTATGTCCATAAAAACCACACAGAAGTCAGGGGTGCCCCTATGGGCTGAGATGGCGATGGCCGAACCCTTCACCTGATCCGGATAATGCCGGCGTAGGGAGATTTCCGATACAGCCTACCGATATGAGTAGCCGCACGGAGATTTCCGTGCGGTTTTTAAATTCATTTTCGGAGGTCGCTTATGACACCCAACCGTTCCCGCCTGCGCGCGCTCACCGAGTGCGCCATCCTGCTCGCGCTTGCCGTTGCCCTCAGCTACGTCAAGCTCTTCCAGCTGCCGTTTGACGGCTCGATCACCCTTTTCTCGATGCTCCCCATCTGCCTTGTCTCGATCAAATGGGGGCTCGGCTGGGGGCTCGGCACCGCCTTCGCTTACTCGTGGTTCCAGATCCTGCAGGGCGGCGTCTTCGCCTGGGGACTGACGCCCGGTATGCTCATCGCCTCGCTCTTTCTCGATTACATCCTCGCCTTTTCTGTCCTCGGCCTTGCCGGGCTCTTCCGTAAGCGCGGCATCCTCGGGATGATCGGCGGCGTGGCGCTCGTGTGCGCTCTCCGCTTCCTCGTCCACTTCGCCGCCGGTGTCATCCTGTGGGCAAACCTCGAGGAGTTTGTCGCCTTCGGCCGTGAGTGGGTCGGCCGCCCCTGGCTCTATTCGCTCTGCTATAACGGCATCTATATGCTGCCCGAGACCGTCTCCACCACCCTCGCCGCCTTCTTCCTCCTGCGTCTTCCGCAGCTCCGCCCCTTCCTCCTGCCGGCGAAGGGGAAGTAACCCGCGCCCCCTACGCCTCGCGCCCTCACGGCCAACGGGATATAAGGTTTTCTTTACATCAAGCAAAAAAGGAGCCGTTGGCTCCTTTTTCCTTATCCGCGTCAGTCCTCGGCTATGGGAAGCGTAGCGCCGCCGAAGGGCATTGCCAGCACCGTTGCGCTCGCGCCGTACCGTTCAAGCGCGAGGTCGAGGGCTTCCTGGGCGCTCTTGCGGGGCGTTAAGAAAATGCGGCGGACGAGCGCGTCGTCCATCTCGCTGACAAGGTCGATCGAGGCGTTCTGCAGTACCATGGCAATGGCCGCCGCCTTATGACCGCCGAGGCGGAACTCGCTGTGAATACGGTCGATCATCGACTCCGCCGTGGGAGCGCCGAGCAGCCACTCCTCAAAGGTCTTGCTTCCAAAGCCCTCGGGGCAAGCTCCGATCAGAATGATCGTGCCGCCGGGCCTCACGGCGTGCTTGGCATTGTCAAGCGCCTTTTGCACCTGATACAGATTGGCGTCCTTCGGCGCGCCGCCCTGGGAGACGAGGACGATGTCGGCCCGCTCGGCGATCGGCTTGCGGTACATTCTGTCAAGATACGCGCACCCGTCTCGGTGTGCGGCGGTGACGTCGCCGGCCACGGCATATACGATGTGCTTATGCTCGTCGAGAACCACGTTGACAATGTAATCCACGCCCGTGATCGCACCCGCCTCCTCGATGTCCTCGCGGATGGGGTTGCCCTCCAGCCGTCCCGCCGCGGCCGCCTCATGAACCATCTGACGGTGATTGGCCTGGATCGCCTCGGGAGTGGAAACCCCCGGCATGATCGCCTTGGCGCCGCCGGAGTAGCCCGCAAAATAGTGGAATTCGATGTTCCCGGTGCAAATGCGGAAGTCCGCCTCCGCCACGGCGCGGGTAATGTCCACCGGCGTTCCCGCCGAGGTCACGCCCAGGCGCACGCAATCCTCGGGGTCCGAGTCCACACAGCGCACGGTGCGGAATACCGCGTCACCGACAAGGCGGCGCATCTCCTCCTCGGTATGCTTGCGGTGAGAGCCGAGGGCAAAGACCACGGTGATGTCCTCCGCGCGACACCCGGCCGCAAAAAGCTCCTCAAGAAGCTCGGGCAGGATCTCGTAGCTGGGTACGGGACGGGAAATGTCGCTGGCGATAATGGCGATCCTCTGCCCGGGGCGAACCAGCGCCCGAAGCTCGGGCGCTCCGATCGGATGCCGGAGCGCATACCTCACCGCCTCGCGGCCGGTGCGCGCGTGCGTCATTTCGTTTGCCGTAAGGACTCCCAAAAGCCGACCGTCGGGAACGGTGACGACCTCTTCCCGTGTTCCGTATCCAAAAACTACCTGCATTTGCGTTTCTCTCCTTCTTCTCATTTCCCTTATTATATCACAGCGGTATCGTTTTTTCAATGCATTTTCACGGATCCGCAAGCCGCCCCCCACCAAAGTGCGGTGCTTCGGCTTACTGTCGTCATTGCCCCCGTCTTTTCGTTGTAGCCTCTCTTTTGACGGTGGACGGCGCGCGCCTTGATTTTTATAACACACACCTTGACCACAGCGGCAAGGATCGGCAATAGAAAAAGCAGACCCGAGGGTCTGCTTTTTCGTTTATGCCGAAATCCGAAGTCCGAATTCCGAGCAGAAATTGTCGATCACGACAGACAGGCGTACAAAGCGTACGTCGAGCGGCAACGATCGGCGATAGAAAAAGCAGACCCGAAGGTCTGCTTTTTCGTTTATGCCGAAATCTGAAGTCGGAATTTCGAGCAGAAATTGTCGATCACGACCTGAAGGCGTACAAAGCGTACGTCGAAGGGAGCGAGCGACGATTTATGCCGAAATTTAGTCCTTGAGGGCAGCCTGAGCAGCAGCCAGACGGGCAATCGGCACACGGAAGGGCGAGCAGGAAACATACGAGAGACCCAGCTTGTGGCAGAACTCCACAGACACAGGGTCGCCGCCGTGCCCACCGCAGATGCCGATGTGCATCTCGGGGCGGACGGCGCGGCCGGCCGTAACGGCCATCTCCATCAGCTTGCCAACGCCGTTCTGGTCGAGCTTGGCAAAGGGATCGTTCTCGTAGATCTTCGACTCGTAGTAAGCGGTCAGGAACTTCCCGGCGTCATCACGCGAGAAGCCGAAGGTCATCTGGGTCAGGTCGTTCGTGCCGAAGCAGAAGAACTCGGCCTCCTTGGCAACCTCGTCGGCGGTGATGCAAGCACGCGGGATCTCGACCATGGTACCGACCTCGTACTTGAGGGCGATGCCGGCAGCGGCGATCTCCTCGTTGGCGGTGGCAACGACGATATCCTTCACGAACTTCAGCTCCTTGACGTCACCGACCAGGGGGATCATGATCTCGGGGACGACCTTCCAGTCGGCGTGCTTCTTCTGCACGGCGATGGCGGCGCGGATGACGGCACGGGTCTGCATTCTGGCGATCTCGGGGTAGGTGACGGTCAGACGGCAGCCACGGTGACCCATCATCGGGTTGAACTCGTGTAAGCCTGTGATGATATTCTTGATGCTCTCTACAGACTTGCCTTGAGACTTAGCGAGAGCCTCAATGTCGGCCTCCTCGGTAGGAACAAACTCGTGAAGCGGAGGATCGAGGAAACGGATGGTAACAGGGTTACCCTCAAGTGCCTCGTAAAGCTTTTCAAAGTCACCCTGCTGATAAGGAAGAATCTTATCAAGAGCAGCTTCTCTCTCTTCTACTGTATCGGAGCAGATCATCTCACGGAAGGCAGCGATTCTGTCAGCCTCGAAGAACATATGCTCGGTACGGCAAAGACCGATACCCTCAGCGCCTAACTCACGAGCCTTTTTAGCGTCAGCGGGAGTGTCGGCATTGGTGCGAACCTTAAGGGTTCTGAACTCGTCAGCCCAAGCCATAATTCTGCCGAACCCGCCGGCGATTTCAGCGTCAACAGTGGGGATGATGCCGTCATAGATGTTACCGGTTGAACCGTCAATGGAGATATAGTCGCCCTCGTGATAAGTCTTGTCAGCAAGGGTGAACTTCTTATTCTCTTCGTCCATAATGATGTCGCCGCAGCCGGATACACAGCAGGTGCCCATACCGCGTGCAACAACGGCAGCGTGTGAAGTCATACCGCCGCGAACGGTAAGTATACCCTGAGAAGCCTTCATCCCTGTAATGTCTTCAGGAGAGGTTTCGAGACGGACAAGAACAACCTTCTCGCCACGGGCATTCCACTCTTCAGCGTCTTCAGCTGTAAATACAACCTTACCGC
>JAZSGE010000140.1:0-3918 GCA_045532575.1 Eubacteriales bacterium
TGGGATCAAAGGGGCGGGAGGCTCTCCGCTGCCTCGGGCAGCGCCTCCATTGCCTCGGGGAGCGTAAGGGCAGCCTCGGGCAGGAGCTCGGCCGGGGGGACGGCCAGGAGCGCCGAGCCCTCTCCGAGGGTGATGAAGAGCCAAAGGGCGAGGGCACCAAGCCCCAGGCAGGCCAGCACGGTGACCAAGACCTTCAGGATCGAGACGGGCGCCTTGCCCGCCACGCGCCCGGTCTCGCCGTTCACCATAAAGCGGTAGACCTTCCCCGCAAAGCGGTAGGACGAGAGCCACACGGGGAGAAGGATATGCTTGAAGGTCACGCGCTCGTGACTATGGTCGTACTTCATAAAGCGGTAGGTGTCGTAGCCGAGTGCCGACTCGATCGCCGACTGCATCCGCGCTTCGAGGGCGGGGCGGGTGGCGGCAAACCCGTCCGAAAGCCCCACGGTGTACCGCTCGGCAAAGAAGCCGGCCAGGTACGCGGGGTTATAGACATTCAGCGTCTTCATGCTGAAGGTGCCGAGCTTGCGGATCGTTGCGGTGTCGACATTCTTCGAGGCGCAGAAGGGGGTATCGTCAAAAAATTCGCGGTGGGTGCCTGCGACCGGGTACCAGTCGGTCACCGTCTTCGTGCGTGTCTGCCGTTTGCCGTTGACATTGACCGTGTAGGTGACGGTGCGCCGCCGCCCCCCCTGTCCCGAAAAGGAGGTCAGAAGGTCGGAGTCAAAGGTGAAGAAGGGCAGATACACCCCCTGCATATCGGGGGTATGCCGCATCCGGCGGAAGGCGCGCGGGGCGAAGTAGCGCCGCTTGACCCATCGGGTAAACTTCTCGTTCGCCTCCGATTTTGAGAGCTTGTGGGGGATCATCGTCTCGGGGCGCAGGATGGGGAGGGAGGGGTGCGGCTCGGACACGTAATGCTGACCGCAGAAGGCGCAGGTCACGGTCACGTCATCGGCATCCGACACCGTCTCGGCGCCGCAGGAGGGGCAGACGAGCGTGACGTCCCCCTCCTCGTCCCACGGCGGGGCCGAGGCACTCTCGGAGGTGGGGTCATACAGGTATTCGGGCGCTACCACGGTCGGCGCCTCGATCGCCTTTTTGGATTTGCAGTACGAGCAGACAAGCGCGCCCTCCTCGGGCGAGTAGGTCATGCGGTTGCCGCAGCTCTCGCAGGGGAAGGAGTGATTCTTCCTCTCGGGGGTCTCGGCCTTTGTCTCCTTTGGGGTCTCGTCGGCGGTCACGGCGGCCCTGGTGTTCTCTTCCATCGGGGGCTCCTTTCTCGAAAAGCGGGCACCGCCGTTCTTTTCGGCCGTGCCCGTGCATATGGTGGAGGTAGGAGAGATCAGCGGTTGCCGATCTCCTCGCGGCACTGCTTGCAGATCTTCTTGCCGTGATGCTCGGCAAGCCCCTCGCTGCTGCCGCAGAAGATGCAAAGGGGAAGATATTTGGAAAGGACGATGCGATCACCGTCCACGAAGATCTCAAAGGCATCTCCGTCGTCAATGTTCATACTGCGGCGCATTTCCATGGGGATGACCACGCGGCCAAGCTCATCGATCTTGCGAACCATACCCGTGCTTTTCATATTGATCTCCTTGTTCGGCTATGCCGAAGCTTCATGTAATAGGCCGATCCTTGCGGCCACTGTCATTCTAACACGAAGGCTGTCGAAAGTCAAGTGGAAATTCCAAAATTTTACTAATTGGGGCAAAAATACCCTTTTTTCGGAGAATGGGATCGCTATGCTTACGCTTCGAGGATCGCCCCCTCCCGTGTCGGGATGAGGGAGGAGGCCATGGCGCGCCTCGGCGCGCTCCTGCCGCCCACCGTGCTCCGCGCGCTTGAGGATGCCATCCGCCTGCGCCCCTCCCTCGCGGAGGGCCTGTCCGAGATCCGCCTGCGCGCCGATCGGTATGCCTCCTTGACGGCGGGGGGGCGCAATTACCCCCTCCCTGTCCTGCTGTCGGCCGAGGAGCTTTCGGGGCTGCTCATCGACTTCTGCCGCGGCTCGATGTTATCGCTTATACCTCTGTCTACGGCAACACCAAGGCTGCTGTTGAGCTGCTGGCAGAAAAGCTGGAGGCAAGGGGGGAGAAAGTCACCGTCCATGATCTGGCAAGAACCGACATGGCTGAGGCCGTGGAGGATGCTTTCCGCTACGGAAAGCTGGTGCTGGCAACGACCACGTATAACGGCGATATCTTCCCCTTCATGAAGGAGTATATCCATCATCTGACGGAGCGGAATTACCAGAACCGTACCATTGGTATGATCGAAAACGGTTCCTGGGCGCCTGTGGCCGCCAAGGTCATGACCCGTATGCTGGAAGGCAGCAAGAATCTGACCTTTACCAATACCACGGTCAAGATCTTCTCTGCTCTCAGCGATGAAAACAAGACCCAGATCGATGCTCTGGCCGAGGAACTCTGCGGCTGAGTTACATAGAACTTCCCGGTCCGCCCAAGGCGGGCCGGGTTTTTCTTGACATCGGGGACGTGTCCTATTATACTGACGATAGGATCAAATAAAGCACCGGGAGGGAATTGTAATGACGACTTGGGAACGGTTTAAGCGGATTTACGAGCATAAGGAAGCGGATCGGGTGCCCATTGTGGACGGGCCCTGGGCCGGTACAGTCCGCCGCTGGCACAAAGAGGGTATGCCGGAAGGTGTGGACTGGCGGGACTACTTTGAAGTTGACAAGGTGGCCGGTATCGGCGTTGATATTACGCCCCGGTTCCCGGTGAAGGTGCTGGAAGAGACCGAGCGGTATAAGATCGTTACCACTGAGTGGGGCGTGACCATGAAGAACTTCAAGGAGGAAGATTCCACGCCGGAGATGCTGGACTTCAGAGTCACCACCCAGGAAGCCTGGGACGAAGCCAAGGCCCGGATGACCCTGGATGAGGACCGGATTCCCTGGGCCTTCCTAAAGGAAAACTACGATAAGTGGCGCGCCGAGGGTCTGTGGATCCAGGCAGGCTTCTGGTTCGGCTTCGATGTGACCCATTCCTGGATGATGGGTACGGAAAACCTTCTGGTCGCCATGCTGGAGGAGCCGGAGCTGGTCAAGGATATGTTTGATACTTACCTGAACCGCTGCGAGACCCTGTTCGGCCGGATCTGGGATGCGGGCTATCATTTTGATGAGATCTCCTGGCCTGATGACATGGGCTATAAGGGAACCACCTTCTTCTCGTCGAATATGTATCGTGAAATGGTACAGCCGTTTCATAAGCGGGCGGTGGAATGGGCACATAACAGAGGTATCTATGCCCGGCTCCATTCCTGCGGCAATATCATGAGCCTGCTTTCCGATGTGATGGACACCGGTATCGACTGTCTGAATCCTCTGGAAGTGAAGGCCGGTATGGATGCCAAGCGTATCAAGCAGGAGTACGGTGACAGACTGGTCCTTCATGGCGGTATCAATGCGGTGAACTGGAGCGATCCGGAGGCGATCCTGGCTGAGATCGAGGAAAAGGTGCCGGTGCTGAAAGAAAACGGCGGCTACATTTTCGGTTCCGATCACTCTATTCCCAACGATGTTTCTCTGGAAAATATGAAGATCATCATCGACGCGGCAAAGCGGGTCGGCAGTTATTAAGTGAACAGGATGCGGGCAGGACTGAAAAGTCCTGCCCGATTTCTTTTTGTGGGTAACAATGCCTATAGAATCTGCGATATTATGGAAACTTTCTGGCTATTTCGCATATTGTATTTTTGTATCCAAAGTGGTATGATGTTGCAAACACATTTGTCCGCCATATGCGGATGAATGGATGATTGGAGGAAACTGTCGTGTCAAGAGTTTATAATTTTTCCGCCGGCCCTGCTGTGCTGCCGGAAACCGTTCTGAAAGAAGCTGCGGCTGAGATGCTGGATTTCCAGGGCTCCGGTATGTCCGTTATGGAG